>JACDCM010000008.1 GCA_013817545.1 Gemmatimonadaceae bacterium
CATATACCCGAGCGTTCCGCCAGGGCTCACGTCGTCGAAGTAGAGCACGGCCACTCTGGCCGGGCTCATCCCGCCCGTATCCGCCGAGGCAGCCGACGGACGCCCCCAGACGCGCCAACCCAGGCCAGCCGCCGCGATTAGTACGAAAGCAGCCGCTATTCCGAACACTCGCTTGTTGCGCCATCGGGACACTGGAACGTCTACAAAGCGCGGAACGGCGCGGCGCTCGGCGGTGGTTCGCATCGTCGCTCTTCGATCCACCCGCCGCGTCGTCGTGTGGTAGTCGATGACGCACTCCTGAAGCTCCTGCGCGAACTCGCCGACCGACGCAAATCTGTCAGCCGGAGATTTCGCCAAGGCCCGTTGCACGATGTCCTCGACCTCATCGGGGATCGTGTTCCGAACTATTTGCATCGAGGGCACTGCAGCCATCGAATGGCGGGCCATCACGGCTTGCGCATTGGGGCCCGTGAACGGAGGCTGCCCCACCAGCATCTCATAGAGCACGCAGGCAAGGCTGTACAGGTCGCTGCGCCCGTCGATTTCCTTGTCAGCGAAGGCCTGCTCAGGGCTCATGTAGGTCGGGGTGCCAAGCGACATGCCGGTTTGCGTCAGCGCGCCTCCGGCGCTTCCCATGCTGCTCACGGCCCGCGCGATACCAAAATCCGCGACGATCGCGTGACCATCCTCGATGAGGATATTCTCCGGCTTGATGTCTCGATGGATGACCCCTTTACGGTGAGCGTAGTCGAGGGCGCTGGCCACTTCGCCGCAGATCTTCAGCGCCTGGTCAATCGCGAGCACCTGTTCGCGGTCGATGCGCTGCCTGAGTGATTCGCCCTCGATGAAGGGCATGACGTAATACAGCAGTCCCTGGGTCTCTCCCGAGTCGTAGAGCGCCAGGATGTGCGGATGGCTCAGGCTCGTGGCGATGTGGATTTCGCGGCGAAAACGCTCCGCGCCGAGGGCCACGGCGAGGTCTTCATGGAGGACCTTGATCGCAAGGCGGCGCTCGTGCTTGACGTCTCGAGCAAGGAACACGGTCGCCATGCCGCCCTTTCCAAGCTCGCGCTCGACGTCGTAGCGATCGCTAAGCCCGGCCTTCAACTGCTCGAGAAGCTCTGCCACTATAGAGGGTTCGGGGAATTGAACAGATGGAAAGAATACAATCCGGCCCACATTGCCGCCAGCAGAATCAGGCGTGCGAGAATTCGACGCGCGAGCACGGGCCGGGCGACCGCACAGACTGCCATTTAATCAGCCAGTGCGGTTCTTCGAAGCGCTATTTCTCACCAGGCCCCGCCCGTCTCCCCGCCAATATTCGCGGCGCTGAGTCGTGCTCGTGTCGCGACTTACGCGTTGTCCGCCGCGTCGAGGCGCAGCCTCGCAACCGGCTCGGAGGCAACGGTCGCTGGCGCGCGCACCGGACCGCGCGCTGGGTGGGCTGGCGCGACGGGCCGCTTGGGACGCGATCTGTCGCCGATTCCCCGCACTCTGCCGGGCAGGTCAGATCTTACCCACGCTACCGCGTCCTCGAGCAGTGTGTACATGACTGGAACGACAAAAAGGGTGAGTAACGTCGATGTGATGAGCCCGCCTATGACCGCTCGCGCCATCGGGGCACGCTGCTCGGCCCCTTCGCCGATGGCCATCGCGAGCGGCATCATTCCGAAAATCATCGCGACCGTTGTCATGATGATCGGGCGCAGACGAATTCTGCCTGCGGTGAGGAGCGCTTCCGCGCGCGCCATTCCGGCGGCGCGCTGCTGGTTCGCAAAATCCACGAGCAGAATTCCGTTCTTCGTCACCAGGCCCATCAGCATGATGATGCCGATCATGGTCATGACGTTGATGTTGCCGCCGGTGAGCAGCAGGGCTAGCGCGACTCCAATGAAGCTGAGGGGAAGCGCGAGCATGATCGCCGCCGGCTGGAAGAAAGAGCCGAACAGGGAGGCGAGGTGTCCGAAAGGTCACCATTATTTACAGGTTCGTAACACCTATCGTGATGCGCAACGCGCGATATAATGACACAATCTGGAACTGAGGAGCGAGCAATTTCGCCGCCCTCGCCCGCGGGGAAAGAATGCACCCCCGAAAACGCCCGAGACACTCCAAACCAGCTTCCGTTTCATCTGTTTTCTCTGGCTCGCGAAATGCATAAGGTGGATCCTCAGACCAGGCACGCATGTCTGGGCAGATCCGAAGGTGGAGCTTTTTCTCTCATCACATCGTCGTGCCTTTCCAGGCAACGGAGGTACCACCGCATGAACCCGCTCAGCCGCCGCTCGCTTGCAGTGACTTCGACTCTCGCGACGCTCATGTTCAGCGCCTGCGACAAGGGTTTGGTCACCGCACCTGAACCGCAATCCGCACTTCCGGAAGCCGGGCCCCGACTCGCCGAAGTCTTGCCCGCAGTTCCTGCTTCCACCCCGTACCCGGGCACTCAGCAGGCGGGCCGCGCCGTGGTCTGCAAGCATGAGTCGAGTCCCGCTGGAACCTACACGTTTAACATCGCTGTCTCTGGAAGCGTGACCGGCGATCAGCACACCTCGACCGCTACGCTCCAGCCGGGCCAGTGTGCGATCGTCTTCAACCGCACTACAGCAACCACCGCACCACCGGCTACCGTCACGGTGAATGAAGTTGTGCCCGCCGGCGCGACTTACCAGGTAAGCAACGTGAGTGCCGTCGGAACATCCGGCGCGGCGAGCACCGCCACGCACGGCACGGTGACACCCAATTGGTTTCATGGCGGCGTGATAACGTTCACGAACGTAGTCTCAGCTACGCCCAATTTCGGACTTGGCTCGGCGCCCTATCCTGGCACCGAGACGCCCGGCCAGGCCAAAGTTTGCAAGCATGCTGCGAGCCCTGCGGGCCTATACACCTTCAACATCTCCGCCGCAGGCACAATCGCCGGCGACCAGGTTGCTTCGACGATAAGCATAGGGCCTGGCCAGTGCGCGATCGTGTTCATCCGCACCACTGCCAACACGAGTCTCGCCACGCTGACGGTTACTGAAGTCGTGCCTGCCGGCATGGCAGTCACGTCAATCGTCAAGATTCAGTTCGGCGTTACGACGACGTTGCTGGGTGTCTCAAGCGCAACCATTTCCGAGAACTTTTTCCATGGCGGCGTACTGACGTTCACCAACGCGCTGGTATGCGTGCCGCTACCGTTCCATCCCTGCCCTTCTCCGACAGGTGGCCTTGGATCATAGCCTTCCGCCAACCGGAACTGGCCTTCGTCGCCGAACGCTCGCCCGAATCAGCAGCTTCGAGGCTGATCGGGCTTCGCGGACGTAGGGCGCGATAGAAGAGGGGGCTCTCGGTCGGAGGCCCCTCTTCTCTTGTTTTCGCAGGCATTGCGTGTGAAACAGTTCAGCTTCACCGCGCCTGACAGATACCGGGACGACATCCTGAAGGCGGCGCGCAAATAACAATCTGGTTCCCGCCCTATTCACCGCTGAGGTCGAACCTCCAGACGTTTCACGTCAGTCAGCGATTCGAGAGCCAAGCTCCGCCGCAATCCGAGCTCTGTTTGCTCTCACCGCGCCACGTTGCCGATCCACGCATCGCCGCGATAGTCGCTCGTTACGACGAGAACTCGGTTCATATCCTCCGACACGAGGAAGGTCGCAACGGGTCGGGCTGGGCTGCCTATTCGCTGGACCCGTCCTCCGATGCGCGTCCGATAGAACGTCGAAGTTTCCATCGTGTCGAAAATCCTGATCAGGAGCGATGCATCTTGCAGCCAGAACAGGTCCGCATACTCGGCGAACGTGGTCCAGAGTTGAGTGAAGCGACCATCGGCCAACGAAAGCACGCCAATCCCAATTGAGTCTCCAGAAGCGTTCGTACCAGCGAAGGCGATAAAGCGTCCCTCCGGCGACGCCCTCATCCGAAAAGCGCGGGCATACCAGCGAGGAATCTCAATTTGTTTTGCCGTGGCTCACCATCGCGCTGCACGTTGATCGTGCGACCACCCAGCGGGATCCACGCCCATCCTAACCCATGGATCCTCGAGGGACTCGTGACGCTCGAGTCAGGTATCGAGAGAACACCGCTTTGCCGCCGGGTTCGATAGTCCAGCAGCGATAGCCGGACTCCCGACGCATTTACATCTCTTATGCCCAGCGTGGTTGAATCAACGAACCACGCAGCGTGATGCCGTCCCGGAACACTGGTCTCCGCCCCCCTCCGAATGGCATCACTGAAAGCTGCGAGGTGCCCTCCTCCGGACTTATGTCGCGCCCGAGGAGCATCGCACTTCCGTCAGGTGATAGACTGAGAATGAAGTTGCTCGTCAAGCGCATAAAACGCTCGTCCTCGGAAAATCTTCCGGTGAGCAGATCGACGAAGCTAAGCGCATAGAAATCATGCTGGACCGTCTGGTCCTCGAACACAAGCGCGCTTCCGTCGGCTGTTACGCTGATTGCCGTCGGTTTTCCCATGTAAACTGTGTCGCCCCGCTCGGCTAATTGTCCCGTACGCACGTCGAAGGGAATGCGAACCACGGCGCCCTGATTCGTCATTCGCGAAACGGTCGAGATAAAGAGAGCATCAGAGCTCGCCGCCCCCCAAGGGACGTCAGGACCTTGGGAAAACCGTATTGACGAGTAGTGCTTGCCGCTACGGTCGGATGAGATCCACTCGGTAGTCCGATCGACAGTGAGTGCGTAGACAAGGCGCCGGGAGTTTGGAACTGATACCAAGCGCGTGATCACGCCTGTGGGGCCTGCTACGCGAATACTATCGATCGGCACGCCATCCAGGCCACTGACGAGAATCCAGGAGGTGGCGGAGGGAACACTTCCCCGAACCAGCAGCAGAGAATCACCTCCCGCCCAGAACGCAGCCGGCCCATTTGTTCCCAGCTGCCGCGCCGGACCGCCCAGCGTCGACACCAGAAACCAGCTGAAAACACCTTTTGTGGATCCGAGGAATAGAATATTTCGCTGGTCGGGGCTCACCTCCAAACTATATAGCGCGGTAGCACCCTCGAGCAGCCGACGCGACGATCCACCAGCGATGTCCTTCATCTCGATCCCGTATCGGCACCCTCCCGTTCCGCAGTCGGTAACCACGTAGGCGATCATTCTGCCATCGTCCGATACATCAGGCAGCCTCACACGGCCATTGTTTGTGATCTGAGTTCGATCGCGAAGCGCAACTATCGAAGGCGCTAACGGGTCGGATTTGCCTTGAGTGAGCCACACGCTCGTGCCAATCACCGCTACCGCACTAACCGCTATTGCCAACATCATATTTCTGGATGCGGAGAGTGGGCTCTGACGCTCGCGGGCGCCCGCAGACAGCGCTCGCGCAAACTCGCCCGCAGAGCCGAATCGGTCAGCCGGTGTCTTCGCCAGAGCCTTCGCTGTCGCCTGCTCCATCGCGAGTGGAATCGTCTCTCTCACGACCCGGAGCTTGATCGGGTTTTGCGTGAGCAGCTTCGCGATGATCGCCTGCGCGGAAGGACCAGTCACCGGCGGCTCCCCCGCCATCATCTCGTAGAACACCGCGGCAAGAGAATACACATCGCTCCGGCGATCGACCCCACGGTCGCCCATCGCCTGCTCGGGACTCATGTACTTCGGAGTGCCTAGTGGCAATCCCATTTCCGTCAGGCGGTCACCGCCGCCTTCCTTGACCGCGAGCGCGATACCGAAATCGGCGAGCACGGCCTCACCCTGGTGCAGCAGGATGTTCTCGGGCTTGACGTCGCGGTGCACCACTCCCTGACCGTGCGCGCAATCGAGGGCGCTCGCCACCTGCGTGATAATCGAGAGCGCATCCTGCACCTCGAGCTGGTTCTCCCTTTCCAGCTTCGCTCTCAGCGACTCTCCCCGAACGTAGGGCAGCACATAGTAAAGAATGCCATCGGCCGATCCTGAATCGATCAGCGTCAGGATGTGGGGATGGTCTAGCTTTGCCGCGATGCGAACTTCGGAGAGAAACCGCTCAGTGCCGATCACTGCGCTCAAATCGGCGCGGAGCACCTTCAACGCGACTTCGCGGTCGTGCTTCAGATCGCGAGCGAGGTACACCGTAGCCATCCCGCCGACACCGATCTGTCGTTCTATCTGATACCGGCCTGCCATCGATGTACGGAGCCTATCGAGAACACTCAAAGGCGAACTCCGGGTGTTGATGCCGCTGCGCAGGTCGTGGGGAGCGCGTGCTTAACATACGGTGGTTGCAGTTATCAGTCACGCTTTGACGCGGTATGACAGACTACCGAGCTGATACCCCTTCATTCCCTCACTCCGTCGGCAGGACGCGTCATGCACGCGACGATAGCAGAACCATGCACTATCCGCGGCATTTCAGACTGAAAGCGACAGTTCTCCCCGCCAGCGCGTGTCGATGGTCGCACTGGGTTCGTGAAAGGCTATTGCCCTAGCATAAACCGAGCGCCTGCCCTCGCTGGTTCGCTAACGCTCTTCAGGATCTCAAGGGGATACTGCTGGAGGATCTCCCGGCAGAGCAAGCGGGCACTCGAGGAGCCGCTGGCATAGACCAAACAGCGATCGAGGCCTTGTTACGGCTATCTTGAATCGTGTAAGGCATTGCCGTGCAACCAGTACCCGGGACGAGACTCGAACTCGTAAGGCCCAAAAGCCGGGGGATTTTGAGTCCCTCTCAAGCCTTCGCACACCGCCGCGCCATTGCTGGAACTACCTGCACGACGCGGACTTGTGCGTTTGCGGTTCCGCATCGCTTCGCACCATTCCGCACCGTTTCGCCCATCGATATGACCAAAGTATGTCCAGCCGTCAGTCATCTACTTCGCTATGAAGAGCGGAGCTAGTTGCTCTTCCACGAGCGCGCGCAGATGCTCAGGCACCATGTGCGTGTAAGCCATAGTCGTCGCGAGATCTGCGTGACCGAGGGCTTCCTTCACGTGCACGACGTTCTTGCCCTCAGCGAGCCATGTCGTCACGCGACGGTGACGCAAATCGTGGCGACGGAATCCTGCCGGCACCTTAGCCGTGGCGGCCGCATTCTCGAATGAACGCCGGATGGAGCGAATTTGTTGCCCGGCGATCGCGCTCCTGGTGGTGATCACGTGGTGGAATACGAAAGGAGAGCGGCCGGTATCATAGACCGCCATCCGGAACGTTGCTGCGTGCTCCTGTAGGGCTGCCCTGAGCCGTGACGTCAGCGGAATGAACCGAGACTTACCGCTCTTCGTCCTTCGCCCTGGCGCGCTCTTGACGTGCAGGAACCCCGTCGCGAGGTCCACATCCTCCCATCGCAGCTGCAGCGCCTCGCTATCAGCCCGAACGCCCGTCTCTGCCAGCAGCAGGATGTACAGACTGAGCATCGGGTTGGCCTCTGCCGCTTTCAGGAGCGCTTCCAGCTCGCCGCTCGAGAGAATAGGGGTGTCGCGCTTGTCCGCCTTCGGCGCCGTCACCCGCGCACACGGGTTGGCCTCGAGGAAGTCCTTGTCAACAGCGTAGTTGAAGAGCCGGTGCAGGACGCGCCGATCGCGCGCAACGGTGTGCGCGCTGACGCCGGCCGCGAGCGCGTCCGTTCCCGCGGTGAGACCGCCGAAGCGGATCGATCGTCGCCACTGAATGAAAGTCTTCACGACCCCGCGCTGAATGTCGCGCACGAAGGGATCGCCGAGCTTGTCGACGAAGAACACCTTGAACGCCCCGAGGCTGCTCCGGTAGGATTGCACGGCGCCAGCTGAGAGTCCGGGGAGCTCGTATGTCTTGAAATCTTCGATCAGGGCGGAAAAACGAATCGGAGCCGGCAAGCCGGCCTCGGCACGACCATGATCACGCGACAACTCTGCGTGCTTTACTGTCGCGAAGTTCTGCGCTTCGACCTTCGTGCCGGGCACCGTGAAGGAGTGATAAGTACCCCCGACGCAGAGGCGAACGCGCCAGGTAGCTGCTCGCTTCGTGATGCTGCCTGGGTAAGACTTCGTTCTCTTCCGTGGCATAGTCACATCCCTTTTCGTGAACGTGGAGTGTTGCTTCGTTGCTTCGAGCCCTTCGGACGTGCCCTGCTGCGCCTGGGTATGCATTCGACCATCTCCTGCCCGGCGCCGAGAGTCATGTCGGGCTGTTGCCTGCGTTGCTCCGCTTCGATCGCGAGAAGCACCGGGACCATCGCCGTTATGTAGTCGCCGAGCGTGTCGCCCTCCATCCGGTTTGGATCTACACGAAACACGTCGAGAGGACCCTTTAGAGCCGCGCCAATATCACGCTCGATGTGCGGATCGATATACGAGCTTCCTGGAAGGTCTCCGCGTGGGTCACGCATCCCAAGCAGGTCTCGAACGTTATAAGTACCGCCGAGCACGAGGCGGAGTCGTACCTCGCCAAGAGGTGCGACCCAGTGCGGGATGAGCGATTCCGGTGAACGCCACCATTGGACGTCTTCGGTGGATTGCGGTACCCGCATGAACTGGAAAATGGTGTGTAACAGGCGCGCGGCACTTTCACGCTTCCAGTCTGCCCCTCGAGGGGCCGCGCCGGACGAAACCGCCGCTGCTTCGGCATGTGCGGGGGTCGGATGCCCGATCTCGAACGCCAGCCATTCAGGATTCAACTCGAGAACCTGAGCGGCCGCAGACGTGAATTCTGAGGGGGGTGTAGCGCCGGCCAGGTAGCGATGGATCATGGCGCGCGTGCTTCCCTTGGGCCGCGGCCGGCGCTTTAACATTTCTGCGGCAAACGAACGAATGCTCATCGTTTTGTCCGGCCCGTCGCCCACATACATGCCGAGCCGCTCGCCGATCGTCCTGTCCACCATAGCTGCCTCCGGTATGGACTACGATAGTATACACGTTGACGACGCCGGTTGCAAGGTATACCATGTTAGCCATGCGGTCTACTACGCGACTCGAAGTGCTTTCGGCCAAGATTGCGCCATCCGAGCGGGCCATCGTCGACGCTGTCGCGCGGCTCGAACGCGGATCGACGTCAGCCACGGTTCGGAGACTTCTCATTGACGCAGCCCGCGAGCGGCTCTGTGAGCTGACCAGCGGGGGCGTTGGCTCGCTGGATGATGCGAGAGCAGAACATCCTATGCGTGCTGGGGGGAATCCGGCAGCCCGCAGGCGCATAAACCTCAGAAATGCAAAGAGCCGCCAAGCTGGGGAGCGGGGCGACTCGATGCAACAGGCACTCAATGACAAGATACTCATCGCGTCGCTCGACTAGCAACAGCAAGCATCTCCAGACCGCCGAAGAGCAACGACGTGACCGGGAGATTGATTCGCTTGTCACGCCCCTGGTGCTGGATTTTTGTCGGCGTAGGCCAGGGAAAGCGCTCGCGGTGCTCCGATCGCTGAAAGCGCTTGCAGCCGCGAGATCCGCCCTCCTCAGCCGGCGACGATGCGCGCAGCCACGCTCCGCGTGACGAGTCTCGAGCTGCCGCGGGACCGGACTCGGCGCAAATTGGCTGCGTCAGCGGATGGCGTTGCGGACTACGCGCCGATCCACTCCGACGATGCTGAGCAGGCGGTGCTTTGCGCTGTGCTGATGGATGACTCTGCAATGGTGGAAGCGTTCGAGATCCTCGATGACTCCATGTTTTTCCGCGAGGCAAACCGGAAGGTTTTCCGTGCGATGCTGGCTCTCAACGCGCGCGGCGACGCGATCGATCCGCTAACGCTGACTGAAGAGCTGGCCCGACACGGCGAGCTCGAGGCGGTCGGCGGCAAGGATTACATCTGCTCGTGGAGCGACGCGGTCCCGTCAGCTGCAAACGTCGAGTATCACGCCAAGATCGTCCGCGAAAAAGCGCAGCGCCAGCGCCTCCGTCACCTTGGTGAGCAGCTCGTCCGCGAGAGCGGTGAGGCGATTTCCCCCGGAGACGCGCTCTCAGCTTATCGCGAGGTGTTCGCCTCCCTGAGTTTCGACGCGCGGGTGACGGATAACTCTTCCGTCTTTCTTTCCCTTGCGACTCTCCTGAATCGTCCCGAGCTCCTGGTTCCGCCCTCGCCGGTCGTTCCGAGACTCGGCTACAGAGGGCGCGCGACCATCATTGCGGCACCCGACAAATCCGGAAAGTCCACAATGCTCGCGACGGCTGCAGCTGAAATATCGAAGCGCGGCCATTTCCTGGGCGCGCCGGTTGGAGCGCCGACGCGGCGAGTGATATGGGGCGGGCTTGAGGAGGCGCTCGGAGATGCGGTGCGACGGTTTTATGAATTCGGCGCCGTCGCGGACAATATCCACCTTGTCGTTCTCAAGCGCCCGACCCTCCTCGAGCACATCCGAGCAAAGCAAATCGAGGCGCCTGTCGACCTCGTTATCGTGGACTCCCTCACCGAATACGCGCGAGTCCTCGGGAAGGTACCGGACGACAGTGACACGAGCGGATGGTCCGCCGTCGTGCGGCCGTTGATCGAGCTGACCAGAGAGTTTCCGGACCTGAGCTTGATCGTCGCGCACCACCCGCGGAGAAGTGACGGCGAATACCGCGGGGCAACGGAAATAGCGGCCGCCTTCGATTGCCTCCTCGAAATGCGCAAACCGAAGGAAGGCGAAGACCCGACGATCCGTCACATAACCGGAAGGGCTCGCTGGCCGGTCGCCGCATTCGACGTCCGACTCCGAGACGGCCGGTACGAGCTCGCCGGCGGGGGCGAACTGTCACTCGACGCGCGGATCCTCATTCAGATCGAACAACATCGCGGGATTTCCCTCGCTGAACTAAGACGCCTTGTCGGCGGTCGCGGAACCGCGGTCGATGACGCTCTCGCCGGCCTCGTTCGTCGCGGCGCCGTGCTCGATCTCGGAGTCGGCGGGAAGCACGCCTACCATCCGGCGGGGACAGAACCGCCCACACTCGGGCTCCTCCCGTGACCCCGCGGATTCACCAGTTATCAGCTTGTCCCGGACCTTGTCCCGCTGACTTTGCCGGTGCCTTGTCCCGAGCGTCCGTTAATGGCTTGTCCCGCCCTGTCCGCTACCTGTCCCGCGACCTTAACTATGGACAAGCCCATACCTTGTCCCGTCTCCCCATCCCCTGTAAGGGGTGGGGACGGACAGGTGCGAGGTTGAGAGGGGGGGTGCCCGCCCCTGCTTGGCCGCCGTTTCTCACTTTGTGCGCCCGGGCTTCGCAGAAATGTGATGCAACACGCCGCGCATCATCGCTTAGCGAGGTAGTCGCAGGGGATTCACAATCCGCTGTGCACCGCCAAGCCATTGCGCTGCAACGCTTTCCCGGTGCCTGGTCATATCGTGGTCATATCCGCTCGCATGTGGGGGCCTCATGACCGTCGCTGATCGTCTTCGCGCGATCGTCGGATCGCTCCCGGAAGGCGCCGCCGTCACCCTTCCCGGCGACGCTCTGCGCGCGTGGCTCGAGGCCGAGTCCGTCGCGCCGCCGGCCCCGGCTGTGATTGAGGCCGAGCCTTCGACTTGGCGCGAGCGGCTGTGGACGTGTCCTCCCGAGACCCGCCTCGGTGTGCACGAGCTGGCAGAGGCGCTCGACCGATCAGCCGATTTCGTGTATCGCGCCGTCGACGCGAAGTGGAGCGCGAAGCGCGGCCGGGATCCACTGCCCTGCTCGCGGCTCGACGGCGTGCTTGTCTTCACTGCCGGCGCAATCCGGCGTTGGCTCGAGGCTTCCGCCGTGATCGTCAATCCTGAACCGCGTCACGTGCAGCTGCACACAAGGATTCGCGCATGACGGCCGACTTCGAACGGCTGGCCCGCGCGATACACCTTGACGTTGAGACAATCGCCAACGGAGACGGCTGGATCGTCACTGGTGGCCTCACTCCGCATCTCGTGAGCGGGTCCGCCTGCGACTGTATCGATTTCGGCGTGCGAGGTACCCCGTGTAAGCACGTGCTCGCGGTGGCGCTTCGACGCGGAGATCCCGACGTCCTCGAGACTCTTCGCCTCTTAGTGCCGCTCCCAAGGCGACGGCGCAGCCCGAGCGACGCATGATGCCTTCCATCGTCGCCTTTGATCTCTCGCTGACGGGTACCGGCTGGGCCGATAGTTCGGGCTGCGGTGTGCTTGCCCCGCCGTCCAACGTCAACCGCGGTATCCCTCGGCTGCAGTGGATCCGTGCAGGGGTCCTCGAACGCGCAGCGGGCGCTGCGTTGGTGGTGTGCGAAGGATACAGCTTCGCCTCGCGCGGACGCGCCATCGTCTCGCTCGGCGAGCTCGGCGGTGTCATCCGTTGCGCGCTCGCAGACAGTGGCATCACGTCGATCGACGTTCCGCCCTCATGCCGGGCGCTCTTCGCGACTGGCCGGGGCAACGCGAGCAAGGAGCAGGTACTCGCTGAGGCGATCCGGAAGCTGGGCTATGAAGGTCACAGCCATGACGAAGCGGACGCGCTCTGGCTCCGTCGCATGGCGCTCGAGCACTACGGTCTCGCCACGATCACGACCGGCTACGAGAGAAAGCGCAAAGCACTGGCGACGGTCGATTGGCCGGCGCGTTCCACCCTATTCGCAGAAGCCGCGTGATGACTTGCCACGACTGCCGTAAGCCGGGCCGCCTTTTTCATAACACGCAGGACGCGTCAGGAACATGGCCTGTCCATGTCTGCCCGAAATGCCTCAGCGCCCGTGTAAGGGCCGCCCGTCGGCGCGAAGGCACAAAGACAAGGGTCCGGCGTTTTCGTGGCTTTAGACGCGACGCCCTACGAGTTAGCCCATGATACAGGACTCTAAGTCGGTCCCTGTAACGCCCTTATTCTGGCCACGCCAACGCACTGACTGGAGATTTCGAGCGTGACCGGGTTAATGGAGCTTCAGAGGTGCGGCGATGCCGGCGGAAAGACGAAGGCTGGCACACCATGCCGCTCACCGCTGGGCCTTGGCGAGAACGGCTTGTGCATGAACCACGATCCCGCGAGGAAGGCGGCAGCTCATGAGCTACACGCCGCTGGCGGACGTGCATCCTCACTCGCGGCGCGCGCGCGTCGTGTTGCGCTGCCCGGTGATGTGCCCAAGGTGCCTAAGACACTCGATGATGCGGTTCGTTACTTCGCATGGCTTACGAATGCGATCGTGACCGGACGGCTCGATGCGCGATCGGGGCACGAAGCGGCCTTCGCACTGAAAGGTTTTCAGTCAGCAGCCGAGAAGCGCGACCTACAGGCTGAGATTACGAAACTTCGTGCGGAACTGGCGGCCGCGAGAAAGGCCACCCCCACATCGCGGCTGGGCCTCGCACGTGTCTAACGAGCTCGAGCGATTCCGCGTTGATGTAGGCGCGTTCGTCGCGAAGCATGAGAAAAGACGGGGACTCGCCGACTTCACCAAATACGCCAACGATCCTGTCGGCTTTCTTCGGGATGTGCTCGGCTGCGATCCGTGGTCAGCTCAGATCAAGATGGCTGAGCTCGTTCGCGACAATCCCAAGGTTGCGGTCATCTCCGGCAATTCGATCGGCAAGGATTGGCTCGTGGCGCGGCTCGCCCTCTGGTGGGTGTACGCGGTACGCGGGTTCTCGATCCTGACGAGCGTGACCGACCGGCAGGCGCGAAACATCAGCATGAAGAACGTGCGCCAGGCGTTCCTCGGTGCACCGTCGCTGCCAGGTGAGCTATTCCAGATGGAGCTGCGCGTTGACGACAGCTCGGGGATAATAGCGTTCACCTCAGACAGTTCCGACAAGCTGATAGGGTTCCATCACCCGCGGCTGCTGCTGTGTCTCTCCGAAGCGCAGGGGCTCGAGCCGGAAGTATTCGAGGCTGCATTCGCGTGCGCGACCGGCGTTCAGAACAAGATCGTCTGCTACGGCAACCCGACGCGACCGGGGGGATCGTTCTATTCGGCTGCCACGTCGGGCAGCTGGGCGTCGCTCACCGTCTCAGTGAGAGATCATCCAAATATCATCTCGGGTCGCGAAGAGCTCCCAGGCGGACCGTCGCTCGCATGGATGCAGTCGATGCGCGAGGAGTACGGAGAGAACTCCTCGATCTACCGGAGCCGCGTACTCTCCGAGTGGCCCGAGGAATCTGTTGAAGGGCTTGTCAAGCGCGTATGGCTGCGAGCCGCATTCGATCGACACGACGCGAATGCGGCGCAGCTCGCGCCGTTGGGTGGTTCACCTCCGCTGCTCGGGGTCGACGTCGCCAGATATGGCGCCGACTCTTCTGTTGTCGCTGTGGTGAGAGGTGCGCGAGTCGAATCGTTGGTTACGTGGCACGGCGCATCGACGACGGACTCAGCGGACCGTGTGCTCGCGATGGCGCACGGGCTGAAAACGAGACATGCGCGACCTGGCATCGTCGTCGACGAGCCGGGCCTGGGCGGCGGACTGATAGATGTGATTCGCAAGACTGGTTGGGACGTCACCGCATTCAATGGCGCGTCCCAGGCTCCGGAACCGACGCGGTTTCTAAACCTTCGCGCGGCATCGCATTGGAAGTTCCGCGAGCTGCTCGAGAACAACGTCGTTTCCCTGCCCCGCGACTCGATGCTCGAGGAGGAGGCGCTCGCCGTTGAATGGCAACTTTCGACAGGCGGCAGCGGCGCCGTCCAGATCGTCGCGAAAGACACGATCCGGAAGACGCTCGGCCGCTCACCGGACCGGCTCGACGCGGTGGTGATTGCTCTCTGGGAATCGGTGGGACGACCGCCGCGCCCCCGGTGGGGGCAGTCCACGTGGAGCTATGGGGGCCCTGGATGATCAGGGAATCCACGTCTGACAGTGTGGCTACCGCGTTCCGCCATGGCGCGGGAAGACACGACAGCATTTGGTGCGCTGCCGTTAGGGGGCTCGCCTGATGCCAATAAGACGCAAAGGCCCGTCGCTCGAAAAGATCGTCGCACGGATTCCTGACGAGTTCGCGGCCGGGATTCCCGACACCCTGGCCGCGATCGGCGTCATCGTGGAAGCAGAAGTGAAAAGACTCTTGTTGACGCCAGGCCGTGGCCGCATGTACGGCGTTCACAGGGCGAGCGCGCCCGGCGATCCGCCTGCGCCCGATCTCGGCAACCTCCAGCGCTCAATCACGCATGAGGTTGTCGGGCAGACCGTGAGAGTTGGTACGACTGCCGAAGCTGCGGAGGCGCTTGAGTTCGGAACTGTCACCGCCGGCCGAGGCCGAAACACGGTCATTCTCCCGCGGCCGTTCATGAGGCCGGCGATCGCGGCCACGCGAGACCAGGTGACGGATGAAATCAGGAAGCTCATGCGAGGAGCGAAGCGATGACGCCTTCCGCAACGCTGTTGGCCTCCGCGTCCCAGGCCTGCACCGAGCTCGCTCGAGAGATAGAAGCCCGCCAGATCGCAACGTCGCAGGAAATTGCGAACTGTATTCCGGGTGGCAGCGAGAACCCTACCACCTCAGGTAATGCATGGCTTGCGGCAGTTGTGATGCTGCGCCGGCTCCTGACGAGAGACACTCCACTTTCCGGGCGGGCCTTCGAGGAGGCCGAAGATCGAGACGCTGCGCTGATCGTCTCACTCCTCGATCAGCCCGTCATCCTAACCTTGAGCGCTGACACAGAGAACGCTTCCCGGTTCGCAATCCATCCGAAGAGTTGGGACGCGCTTCTCGTTGTTGACGATTGCGTTCGGCGCATCCGGAGTTGGGAAGAGGATCTGGAATCCAGCCGCAGTCTCCCGCTGGGCGCCTGGGAGCCTGTAGCAAAGGTGTGTGCTGACGGGATGAAGGAGGAGTATCGGATAGTCGCCTGGATCGGCACGCACCCCAGCCCGCGTCTCCCATTCGATTCGCGAGACTCCATTTCAGTTATTCCGGCGTGGACCGCAAAGATTCGGCTTGATGATCTCCGAATGTTCGGGCAAGCCCTCTTTGCAGCGAATGGCGGGCGGGTTATTCGCATCTTCCCGGAGGCCCTCCCACCTGTTGCTGAATCAGAAGTCGCAACGGACGGCTCGCCCCCAATCGGATGGGACCGCTTCCTCGCGCTCCGCAGTAGAGAGTTCGGAGTGACAGAGCAGGAGCTGCAGAGCAACTACTCCATTGCGTCCCTCGCAGCCGTGGCGGCGATGTCTCGCGAGCTGGCTGCGAACATTAACCCCATGTCATTCGGGCTCACCTCGTGAAAGCATCGGAAGCGAAACCCGAACGCTCGGCCGCCCTGGAGCGGTGGCAGCTCTGGTACGAGCGCGCCCGAGTCGCTCGCACGCTCAACGCGAAGGTCAAGGCAGAGTGTCACTCTCTCCGCGGCTATTTAGAGGGTAAGGCACTGGCCACAGAGCAGGAGCTTGCTGACGAGTGGCCTGACGGCGTGCAGAATTCAGGAAAGAGCCCGTGGAATTGGGTCAGGTGCTACGCCATGTATATCCAGTTCCTAGGGCGAATGGATGACAAGGGATCGAGGCACGGAGCGCAGTCCGACGCAGCTGAGCGCGCCATCCTCGAGGCTCTTAGCGACAGACCCGTACCGATCGAGTTGGAGGCGCTCGGTGACGCGGAGCCGCTCACTGTGTCGGCATATCCGAAGTCCTTCATCTCGCTGGATTTCCTCGATAAGCGGGACCGCCACATCGCCTGGCTCACCGAGCAACGGGTGAAGCTGCTGGCCCTCCCGAGTACAGAATCGGCCGATGCACTGGAAGCAGTGGCCAGGGAAACGAGCTACCAATACGGGTTGGTCACCTGGGCTGTCACTCATCCAGCGCCCGGCCTTCCGTTCGATCCGGAGAACCTTCCGCGAGAAGTACCTGGATGGATCGCCGGCATCACGTCCGTCGATGTAATTCGCATCCACGATGGCTTTATCCGCGCGAATCTCCTGCGCCTTCACTCGCTCTATGCGCTGCTCAAGGTGGAGACTGCGGCGGCCAGCTACGAGCGCCCGGCATGGACCTCGTTTTTCGCCACTCAGAGCGAGGACTCGAAGGTCCCCACGGATCTGTTGATGCGCGACCGCTCGCTGGCTTCACAGGTCGCAACAGCGATGATCGCGGCCGACGCGCGTAAGCGCGCGCTCGAAGAATCCAGGAATGAATCCAAGAGAGAGGCAGCATAATGGGTAGCACACTCGTCGAAGGTCTCGTGTACGAAGCGACGTTGGTCGCGGACGGAATGGAGAAAGGAAAAGCGCAGGCGCTTTCCGTTCTCAGGCAGGTCGAGAATCAGGCTGAGAAAACAGGGAAATCTCTCGACCGCATCGGCACCGCCGGCCCGCTTACTGGGCAGTCGTTCCGCGGGCAGCTCAAGGCGTACCGCGATCTCGAGGACGCGTTCAAGGCCGGCACCATCTCAGCGGACGACTTCATAAAGAAATCCGGTGAGTTAGGGAAAAAATGGGATGTCCTGGCCAACCAGGCGAAAGGCGCGGCCGTAGCTGCAACAGCGGCGGGCAAAGCCACAACCGCGATTCCGCCGGTCCCGGCATCTACCATCGGCTCTGTCGGGAAACTCGCCGCGCTTATCGGAGTGTTCGCCAGCGGGACCGTGTTCAGCATCGCCATTCAGGCCGGCTTCACACTCCTGCGGAGAGGATTCGACTCGGTAGGGCTCGGAGCCTCGAACGCCGCCAAGAAGGTTGACGAGCTGATCGAGAAACTGAGGAAGCAGCGCGAGGAACAATTCAGAGCGAGCCGGGAGGGCCTGGAGTCAGAGCAGAGCCAGCTCCAGCAACGCGTATCTGCCGCTGAGAAAGCTCTCCAGAAAGCAGAACGCGGCAGCGTCCTATTCGATCCCGATGCCCCGCGCGCGGCGCCGAGGACTCGACTGGTTGACCAGGCGGCCGTCGCCAAGGCGCGCGACGAATTGAACAATTCCCGCCGTGACGCGCGGGACATCCAGGAGCAGCTCAACCGGCTCGAGGTGGAAGGCGCAGAGAGAACAGCGTCCGCACTCGGCAAGGTGCTCACAACCGGAAAGGCGACTAATGAGATGCGCCAACAGGCCAACAACCTGGTTGCGGCCTACAACAATCAGCTCGCGAACCTGATCGCCAACGCGAAGACCGATCCGATAACGGGCGGGTTCAAGCAGGAGGACCTGGCTCAGATCAACCGCCTGCAGTCGATGATCGATGACCTCACGGCGGCGGAAAAGAAAGCGGACAAGGCCGGCCAACGCGCAGAGGCAGCGAGTGCGAGGCTGGCTGAACAACAGGCGTCGGTCCGCTCAGCTTTCGCATCCGCGACCGCAAGCTTTACGGGCGGAAAGGAAGACAACTTCGAGAGCCAAGTGGATAAGCTCACAAGGCAGGCGGTACGTGCGAAGCTCGGTAGCGATGAAATCCGAAAACTGGTTGAGGAGCTACGAGCCGCGAACGCTCAGGCTGTCCAGAAGGTGCAGGAGGAATTAGGGCGTGACCTCCGAGACCTGACCGCGGGCTCGACGATAACCGCCGTCGATGATTTGCAGAACGCGCTCGCCGACCTCCTTCGCACCATGCGGGAGCGGGGGGCATCGGATGCCCTGATCGCGCAGGTAGAAGCGATTCAGCAGCCGATGATCGACGCCACGGCACGCGCCGAGGCGCTACAGAAGGCGCTCGACGACATCGAGCGCGATGTGTCGCAGGGATTCAACCTATCCGCCAACATCGCCAAGGTCGGCGGCCTCATAGATGCCGCGACTGCACGGCGTGACGCGGCACCGGAAGGAAGTACGGCACGCGCTGCTGAACAGAAGACGATCAACGATCTGATCGCGAAAGAAGCAGCGATCCGAAAGCAGATCAATGATCTCCTGAAGGGGGCGAAGGCTCAGTCAACCAGCATTGCGACCGATACAGCCAAGCTTGCGGGCGACATCGCCAACGCGGCGAATGCTGCCTACATCCTCGCGGCGGCCCTCGCCGGCGTTGATAGCAACATTGCAAAGACGATCGCCAGCATCGGGCAATTGGCAGGCGGGATCGCAAAGGCTGTGGCCAGTGCCTACGCTGGCGATGTTTTTGGCACGATTGCTGGAATCGGTCAAGCCATTCAAGGCGCAGTTGGCCTGTTCGGCAAAGACCCCGCGATCGAGGCGGCCCGCAAAGAAACGTTGGCGGGGATGAAGGCCCTAGAGGCGGCCCTAATCGAGCTCAAGGACACCTACCTCCAGAACGTCAGCACTCAAGCAATCCAGAGCGACATAGCGACAGTCGAAACAATCAACGCAGCGTCCGCAGCGGGCCAGTTCGGGCAAGTGCTACAGCCGGGCGAAGGGAACGGGCCGGGCAGACGCGGAACCCTCCGTGACATCGGACGCTTGATCGGGCAGGACTTCGACTCGGGCGCGTTGCTCGCCTACTTCCGGGAGATGGATCGAAAGTACGGGACCAACCTCGCGTCGTTCATCGAGCGCGAGGACCCGTATGGCTTGCTCCAGGCACTTCAACAGATCCCGGCAGTTCTCAAGGAGGAGTTGGGCGAGCTTGGCAAGTTCGGGGACGAGGCCGCGGACGTAATAGCTCGAATCAATTACGGTCTCGACCTGATGGGCAAATCGAACGCGGCCGAGCGGTTCCGCGCGATCATCAAGGGGCTGAACGACGCAGGCATCAGCCTGGGCGAATTTGCGGATGAATTTGCGGAGCTGTCTGACCCCGCCACGACAGCCGAGCGGATAGATGAGATAATCGCCGCAGTGCTGGCACGTCTGGATGAGGGCGGCGCGGACCTCGGTGGGCTGACAGCGGAACAGCTCCGTGACCTGTTCAGGCAAGGTGTTGACGCGACCAGAGCTGAGACGGCTGGCACCGGCGGCTTCAACAGGGTGACGACGATCACGGAAGTGACAGGCTCCCGGATCGGCGCGATGCTCTCGACCGCGAACATCTTCGCCGAGATGACAGCAAAGAACACCGCACTGATCGCGCAGCTCATGGGGGGCAGCCCGAACGTCGCACCTGTCGGGGCACCACCGATTGAGACAACGGGCGGGGAATCCTCGGGCGTGGGCGGAACGACACTGAACCTCGCAGCGGGCGCGGTGCAGGTGATCGTCAACGGCGCGATTAGCGAGGCGCAGGCGAAGACCGCCGGCAAGATGGTCTCGGAGGCTCTCATTCGCGAGATCGACAAGCGCCTCGCTAATCGGCTGAGCTGGAAGCTGCGCGCTGTCGGCAGCGTGGCGGTGAACTGAATGAAACACTCCTACGCGCAACGTGAGGTGCGACTCGGCAGGCTCGCAACGGCCCAGCGTGCAGTGATAGACGCGTCCGACTTCGAAAGACGCCTGAAGGCGTTGGAAGATGCCCAGCGAGATCGCCCTGCTCGTTCGTTGCGGAGCGCATGAACCGATACACTGAACCCACAAACAAGGAGAACGACGATGCCAACCGAAAGAGAAGAAATCAACCAAAAGATCGACCGACACAAAGCCGTGATCGCGGATCACCTCGTGAAGATGGGAGTCAAGCCGGACGTAGCGATCCAGGCAGTTTCAGGACAGGTGAGATACGGCCTCAGCCAGGCGAAGACGCTCCAAGTCAACGTTGCGGGGCGAATCCGCGGGGCCTTTGGCGCAGAGGCCGAGTGCGCGCGAACCATCAAGAATACCCTGCCGCCGGAGGCCTTCACGGAATTCGACGAGCCGGACGTCGATGAAAGGACCTGGGCAGGGTTCGAGGAACGGCTGACAGGCACAAGTAGCCAGTTCTCCCGCGAAGAGCTGCGTGAGCAACAGAAGGAAGATGCGCTCGATCGCATCTTGAACCCAGTCGCAAGGGGCGAACCTACGGCGGACGAGATTCGGATACGTGCGGCGGTTTCCAATGATTTCTAACGAAGCCGCCTTGGAGGAGGGCCGAGCCGCGATGGTCGCGTTTCTCGTGCGGAACGGTGTAGAGCCTTCCTATGCGCAGGTCTTTGTACGGCAACAGCTCACGCGTGCGCAGTCGTATCAGGGGCAGCCGATCCTGCCTTACGGCGACAGGCAGTATTCGCCGCGGCACTACGACGAATTGGGCAAGCTTCTTCTAGTACGAAGTGGCCGCGGCCGTCCGCGTCCTGAAGAAGCTAAGGCTAAGGACAACGGCTTAGCCGAAATGCGTTCGCGCGTGGCTAGAGACTTCTGAGACGCAACGAAAAGAGCCAGCCGGCAATCCCGCCCGACTGGCTCCCTCTCGATGTGACGCCTGTCTCCCGGCGAAGTCCGGAAGGCGTCGCAGTACACGCGTATTTCAGTTTAGCAGAGCCGCACGCGGTCCTGCAATGGGTGAGAACCCGTGGTAGTGGGTCAGTTTGAATGTAACAACAGCAGGATCAGGCGTCGTCGGCGTCGAACAGTCCTTGGGGTTCGGCGACCTTTCGTAAGGCTCTTGGAGCCTGTTTGTACGTCCGGTTGATTCCCGCCGTTCGCGGGTAGTCAATTGTCTTTCCCTCTAACAGCTCTGCCACGGTCAAAAGCTGTAAGCGCGGATGCTTTCCCCAGGGCGATTCATAGAATCCCGCGGATGCTGCATCGCCGCGCATAGGCTTCGTCGGCTTCTCGAAGCTGATAAGCACTCCGATGTCGGCTTGCTCCCGTTTTCTCACATAGCCGAGCGCACGCACGTCATCCGCTTTCAAATGGCCGCCCTTCACGCTCAGAATTATCTGACGTGTTTGATCGCTGCCATCGTGGAAATAGAGCCGCCCGTCAATTCCCCCGTCCGCGCCTTTCTTGATTGCGCCGGCCAGTCGTGCCCCGACCAATCCGAGTGACCATACCTGAAACTGATAAGGTGCCTGCTTCGCTAACTCTGCCGCATCCTCAACGGTTGTAGGCTCCCCGATGACTTCATATTTCAGTTCATCTCCGTAGGCATCCCGCAGCCGCGTCTTGATAAGTCCGATTGCAAGGTGGGTCACGTCTATTCCAATCCACCGACGGTTGAGCTTCTGAGCCGAGGCGATGGTTGTTCCGCATCCGCAGAAGGGGTCTAGAACGATGTCGCCTTCGTTAGTTGATACCCCAACGATTCGCTCTAGCAAAGCTTCAGGCTTCTGCGTGGGATAACCAAGCCGCTCCTGTGCCTGCGAGTTAATTGGGGGGATGTCTGTCCATACCGACGTAACAGGGGTGCCCTGCATTTCATCCAAGTATCTCTTATAACGTGGCATGCCCGAATTTGTGTAGATCAAGCGCCCTGCATCATGCATGGCCTGCATCTTCTCAGGCGTCCACCGCCACACGCGCAGGTGGCCGTTCCATTCGTATGTAAGGTTCGGCCGATCAGGATTGGGGTTGAGGCAATCGCCCAGGGTAAATCTTCGGCCTGTTTTTAGCTCCACATTCGCGTAGTGACTTTTTACGTACTCCTTGCGGTGAGGGATGAAAGCAGGATTCCAAGTCACCGAATCTGTTTTTCCATAGTACAGAATCGAATCCTGGGCCGTGGGGAAGCGAGTAAATGCGTGACCCTTCGCGGTGGAGCGCTGCCATACGATCTCGTTTCGAAAATGCTCAGGCCCGAATACGGCATCGAGCAGGAGTTTCAAATAGTGAGAGGCACCGGGATCGCAATGCAGAAAAAGTGATCCGGTCGGTTTTAATACTCGATGCAGTTCGATCAATCGCGGTGCCATCATGGACAGATACGCGAGCATATCGTTCGTTCCGAGGAAAGTTCGGAAGGCGCGAAGTACGTCGGATACCGAACCGCCAGCTTCCACAGTCTCGTCGTAAATTGCAGCCGCCGCCTGATCCCATTTCCAAGTGTCCTCAAATGCCTGGATTTGAGCGGCGGCCTGACTGCCATCCTTCGCGGCAAAGAGGACGTTGTAGCTCGCGTTGGAATTGAACGGAGGGTCGAGATACACGAGATCCACCGACTCGTCCTTTATGTGGCGTCGAAGCACATCGAGGTTGTCGCCGTAGAAAAGCAGATTCTCAGCAAGTGGCATTTGCGGCGAATCTACCCGAGGGCGCGATCCGGGGCCATCATTCCAAGAATTTCCTCGACGGTCCAAACGTGGTCAGCGATTCCAGCGGCCATTGCGGGCGTCGTCTTGATGCCGTTCGCTGCCTTGGTAAGCGTCTGGTGAGGGCGGCAGTAGTTGTAGAACATGAAGTAGAGGCTGACCGCGTGGGCGTGATTCTCCGCTTTCTTGCTGAATGCGTTGGTCAACCGCGTGAATCTCCGGTTCTGCATCCGAATCGAAAGGTTTGCACGCTCGACGTAAGACGTTGAAACTAGGTCCATGTCCGGCTCGCCCATTACCCACGTTTTGATTGCGCCCGTACAGACTGGTGGTGAGTATCGGTGCTGACCTTCAACGTCGTCTAGCTGTCCGTAGGTTTTCACCAGTTGCGCGAAGTCGCAGCCATTCCATTTGAAAGCGCGCTCGACTGCCGTTAGGTACATGTTGTGACCGTCAGTCGTTAGTTGAATGCGATTGGCCACTCTATCGGCAATGTCCTGCACGAAACGACGGGCGCTTTCATTCGTGCGCTGACCGACGAGCCACGACACCATCAATTTCGTGTCCGCATCAATCGCGGTGAAGGTCCAAAGATCGCCCTGACCTTCCTTGGTGGCATTTTTTTTCTTGGCGGAAACGTAGGCCCAGAGTTCATCTGCCTCGATGCGCTTGCAATTAAGATTGCGAAGTGCATGGTCCTGATAGATCGAGCAGAATTCGCCTAGCTCAACCAACACCTTAAGGACCGTTGCCTTCGCCGTACCTGTGAGGCGGCCGGTCGCCCGGACGGAATTGCCTTCGACCAAAGCGCGGATAATCGCAGCGCGGCGGGAATCATTGATTTTGTTCATTGTAACAGGTAACTTAGTCGAATGCTCAAGCATAGTCAAGGGCGGGGTTATCCACATGAGAAAAGGCTTGCGTTGGCAGTAATAACTTATAGATTGACTAATAATATGTCCAGCGAAATGACAGGCTGGCACGTAACTTATTCTCTCACAATGGATTGGACGATACCGCCATGACGATGACAATTGGCCCGGACGATGCTGGTGGTGTACTTGGACCCGAACGGATGGCGATGCTTCGGGGTTGTATCGAACGAGCATGGGCGACCTATGATTCAACCTTTCGCCCAGCCCTTCCTCTATGCTCGGCTATCGGTATCGCCAACATCCTGCACGAGCTCATTATCGAGCAGGTCAGAAACACGTTTGGCGGTGTCCCTGGTGTGGAGGTGAGGGACAGCATCGTTAAAGGCAGATTTCTACTCGAAATCGACCGCGCTCAGATTCTTCAGTTCAAGAAGTTCACGGAGAACTTCCAGACGTCAAATAATCCCACCGGAACTTCCGTTGCATTCGATAATCAGCAGACGATTGAAGGCATGCCGGAACTGCCTCGTCTTACAGTCGGTTATCAGTTGGGCCAATACGGAACGGCGTTAGCTGGCATGTGGCTCGCCTTCTGCATCGGCAGGGAAAATATCTGGCATATCGACCTTCAGACCGGCGTTAGCTCGCTCCCGCTTGAGTTTCCAGCGCTGGACGAAAGTGCCGCGAAGAAAGAACGGGAAGCAAAGAGGAAGAAGGCCGCAGAGGAAGCGGCTAAGAAGAAGCGGAAGCGCGTGATTGGAGACGACCATGACGATGACGGAGCACCATCAGTTGCCTGAGTTCGTTCCGCTGGTACTTACCATCGCACGAGAATCACGGCGAATGTCGCAGAGCGCCTTGGCAAAGGCCGCAGGCTTGAGTCAGGGCGCTCTGTCGCAAATCGAGGCGGGACGGTTCGTTCCCACCGATGAAGTTGTTCAACGTCTCGCAACCGAGTTACGCTATCCGCCCTCGCTCTTTGGTGTCAGTCTTCGTTTTCAGCAGTTGCCGCTGACATTCTTCCGAAAGAAAGCCCGTGTTGGCGTTCGAGACGTGAACGCCATCAGGGCGCGAATAAACCTTTACCGACTTCGGCTTGAGATCATGTTGCGGGCGGTGGAATTGCCCGACGTGCGCGTATCGCTTACCGACATGCAGAAGCAGAAGCTGACGCCGGAGGAAGCGGCCCAGCGCCTTCGGCGTTACTGGAACGTCCCCCCGGGGCCGATTCAGAATGTGACCGCTCTGGTTGAAGAACACGGGATACTCGTTGTGCCGGTTGATTTTGGCACAGCGGCAGTTGACGGTTTGAGCATTTACGAACCGAATGACAACATGCCGCCGATGATTTTTATCAATCCCGATTTGCCGCCTGACCGGTGGCGTATGACGGTTGTCCATGAGTTGGGGCACATCGTCTGCCACCACCACTTGCTCATTCCGCCTGACGGGAAAGACATGGAAACAGAGGCGTTCCAGTTCGCGCAAGAGTTCCTAATGCCCACTCGTGAGATCTCAGGCCAACTCACCCGTGTAAGTATGAGGGAGATCGCCGCGCTCAAATTGTACTGGCGTGTGTCGATGCGGGCGCTGGTGAAGCGAGCGCGTGCCCTCGGACGGATTTCAGACCGACAAGAGCGTTGGCTATTTATTCAGCTTGCCCGTGACGGTCAGAGCGAAATAGTGGGCATTGCCGCCGAACATGCGAAAGTCGTGCGTGGTATGGTGGACAGACATGCCGACCTTGGGTTTTCACACCAGGACCTTAGCCGCACGTTGCATCAAGAGATTGACGAATTCCGTTCAGATTTCGGAGTCGGCGTTAAGCACCTTCGGTTGGCTTAGTACGCTGGCCCCACCGTGTAGCGGCTGCCTTCTTCGCAATAGCTGACCGGTCACCGGATGACAGTTTGCCTGCTCTGGCCTTGCCGCCTTTCTTCCCGCCCTTCTGTCCACGCTCAACGGCGTCGGGGTTCTTCTCGGCGCGCTCGCTGGGCGGAAGCGACTTCGGCACCTGCCCCGTCGCTTCCTGCATCACGCGGAAAGCCGTTTCGGCAACGTCAGGACGGAGCTTTGCGGGCTTCTTCGGCATGGAGTGAAGCTACAACTTCGGGCTCACCTTCGCTCGTTTGTCACAATCGAAACTGACCCACTACCGAACCCGTTATGATGTGCTAACTCCAGCAAGCCCTGCGGCTTCTTTGATCGTGTTTACAGGAACAGGGGCTAGATGCGTACTTGGTACGTCTCTAGGTTTCTTCTCGTAGCGGTTTGTGCCGTGAGCGAGAGTAGCCATCTTTGCGGCAATCATCGCTCGCTGACTTGCGGATAGGTCGGGTCGCGAGCGCTACCGCCTGGCTAGGCAACGGACCCCTCCATTCTTCAGCGGCGCGAGTCGATCGCGTGATATCGCGTGACAGGTCGGATCGAACCGCATCGTTACCGATACCGCAACAGCACGCCGGCCCGGAACGCTACGCCGCTTGCTGACGATCCCGAATGTAGATCGCCAGCCGCTCGGCTTCCCCAGCAGGGGCGACCCGGTCTTCTGTGACGTCGGCTTCCTCCACAATCCGCGCGACGAGCGCGGCCGTTTCTTCCGGCTTCTTATCGTCTGGCGTGAAACTAAGACACGGCTGAAAGTTCTCGTTCGGGAAACGCGCTCGCAGCCACTTCACCTTATCTACAAATCCTAACGCAGCTCCGAGTTTTTCATTGAACCCGTCTGTTCGGAAACTGATCGTATCAATCAGAAAGCGCTCATAGACCCAAAACGGAAACTCCACAGGATGTTGAAGTACCTTGCCATGGCTCCGGACGTCGCGATGCTCTCGGAACGGCCGGTATCCAACCCCCTCTTCGAGTTGCAGGACGGTTTTCAGTGCTTGCCGCGTTCGCTCTCGGGCGTACCTGACGCCTAACGCAGTCGGAAGTCTGTACAGTTCGGCGGGCACCTCAACCACATAGAGGCGCATCAACAACTCGAGTGCCTCATTCATAGTCGCGGCCGGAATCGACCGGACAGTTGTGAATTGAAGTGAGTTCTGCCACTCTCCGCGAAATTTTGTCAATGCGGCCGGGTCTTCGAGAACCGCATTCAAACCTTCGTGCGACAAAATCGCTGAGCCTAGGTCGTTCAGGTACAGCCGCACTGCCTTCGTATCGACGTCGGGGAAAACGCTCCGCAATCGCCGGATCGCCGTGCTGACGTCGAACTGTGACCGAAGCATTGCCCGGAGGGGGTCGTGGACTATCACTCCCACGTTGAGTTTCTCGTCGCGCCTTCCGTGAACGTATTGGGCGACGATATATCGGAAATAGGTCTGCTCAGGGCTCATGCTGTTGAATCTAGAGGCAGCGAAGCCTGCCAGTTGGGGAAAGCCCTATTAGGATCGTCCGGAGCTTGAAGCCCCGCTATCGTGCTCGCAACCCGCCGCAGAAAGAATTGCACGAGCGCCGCCTGCTGCTCGGCCGTAACTGCCCATTCTCTTGGCATTCCTTTGATGACCAGCTGAATCCTCGCCCGGGCATTCTCCCATAAACGGAGCTTCGAAATCGCGCTGCGCAGGTCGTCAACTGACCGAACGCGGGTGCTAAGGGCGTCGTGAACCACTTTTCCACTGTCGGTCCATGGCTTTTGACTGGAAAGCAGACCCTCGCGAGTAAGCTCGCTGAAGTCGTAGATGCCGCCAGCAAAACTTAGATCCCAGTCTATTGGATGGAGAACATGCGCTGGTGTGCCGCGCCCGACCGTTAGAAGCTCGACGAGAATATTCGCTGGGCTCCGATCGAAGTTGATCAGGACGGTGTCGACACCAATTATCTCCCCGACTTGTTCAGGGCGTTCAAGCGAATTGAGGGATCCGTGCGTCTCCATCATGCACACAGCGTACTGATTCCATTCGAATGCTACATGCAGTCCTGGCTCGGCACGGGCGACATCTCGTGGTGGAGTAGGTAACGATGCGAGATCTGCAAGAAACGCCGGGGTGAACTCGACAATGACTGGTTCCGGAGCGTTGATCTGCGTGTCGTAGGCGAAGCGGCCAGCTACGTATTCTGTGATTCTGGCAAGACGCTGATCTGACCTGAAGTGCTTGACGATGTACTCACGTGGCAGTCCGGCAACATCAAGTGAATCCAATGCAAGCACACGCCACGGACGAGAGCTACCAGCTACATCTCTATTCCAAGCAAGACGTGAGAGCGGGCTCATCCAGGCTCAGCGGTCGGATCTGGTTGAGCGTCGCGTTCAAGCTCAGGGGCGGGATTCAGAAATGCGTCGGCTGCTCGGATCAATAAGCGCCTCACCTCTGATTCTATGTCGTCGACACGAGCTTCGCGGATAACCGCTAAGTCTTCGCCGTCGATGCATAGATACCAAGATGCATTGCTGACCAATGCAGGGCCGCTCGCAGAGACGTTGCCGGAACGCACCCTCCCCTCAACGACGTGGCCGTAGTAGTCGAAAGGACCGACTCGGTCGAGCCCTTGTGAACTCATTTCATTCCTTCGTCGGTGCAACGTTGTCAGCGGAAATTCGGCGGAACGAGACCCTCTAATTTACTTCCCTCGCCGGCTCTTCGGCGCCCTCTCCAGCAGATCCCCAGGAGTGCAGCCGAGTACGTCGCACAAAGCCTCGAGCAGCTCCGCGTCGAATGACTCGACAACACCCTTACGGCGGCTGAGCCGGTAGATCGT
Organism: Gemmatimonadaceae bacterium; assembly: GCA_013817545.1. Taxonomy (GTDB): domain Bacteria; phylum Gemmatimonadota; class Gemmatimonadetes; order Gemmatimonadales; family Gemmatimonadaceae; genus JACMME01. The sequence goes on from JACDCM010000008.1 coordinate 28,343, forward strand.
GGAAAGCGAAATCCGGCCACCTGAAGCCTTCGCAACCGCGTAAGGCGTAAGCGGCGGCTTCTGCGCTTTCAGCAGCTCAGGGAGCCTTAATCTCATCTCCATACGATGCAACTTACGGCCACCGCTGGCTATTGTCAACATTGGCTATTCCCACTATTGACATTGCCACCATTGGCACTATCTTAGATATAGAGAGGGCGGCCCGTCACCCCTGGAAGAGTAGCCGGACCGCCGCAGTGTGAACCCCTTGCGAGGCACGGACGGAAAGATGACTGAAAACGAGAACGCAGTCCAGAGTAGGAAGCCGACGATTTCGGAAAGGACGCCGGAGCCCGAAGCGCGAAAGATCATGTTCGACTGGAGGCCGGTGTGCGGCCAGTGCCGTGAGCCGGTCGAGAACCTCGAGGACGCGAGCGCGGTGCTCTTCCTCGGCCGCGGCGAGTGGCAGCTCTGCCACGCCGGGAACTGCTGCGCGGCCGCGGTCCTTGGCTCGTGGAACGGGCCCAGGGCTGGGATCACGCCCGCGGCCTACCTCCGGAGATTCGCATGAGTTCTTCGTGGGGAATCCAAGAGCGACCTACCACAAGTGAGGACCGCGCAATGAAACCGTTCATCAAAGACGAGCCACACGTCAGCCGTAGCGTTTCCGTGTCGGCGGACGCGGAACATGCTGAACGCTCTCACGATGTGCAGATCACCCTCTGCATTTACGACAACGCGGGCAGAGATCCGCTCATCAGTGATGTGCTCGTAACCGTCGATTCCCGGCGGTGGGTCAACGACACTCCCGCTCGCGAAGCGACAACTGCCTCCCTCGAATTGAGTGTGTACGAGCTCGAGCCGATAGCCGCTGCACTGAGCCGCGCCGTGGCAGTAGCGAAAGAGAAAGGCTTCATCCAACCCCCAACGCAGAGGATGACATGAAAAAGAATCCGCGCAACCCGCACCCGGTCAGGCAGGTGCTGCCCACCGTCCCGCAGGTCCGACTCCCAATCGGCAAGCTCCCGCGATCCGCGCCAGGCGACGGGAATCCGGTCTATGGCCTTTCGCTCGTAACCCGCAGCGCGCTCCTCAACTGGACTGAGGAGATGATCGAGACGGACGCGGATCGCGACAAGGTCGCACGGAAGGAAGGACCGTTTACGCTCTCCGCTGGCCCGCTCGTCGAGATCTATGACTTCCACGGCTTCCCGCCGATCACGCCCGAGATCAAGCGCCGCGAATCGGGCGACCCGCGCAACCGCGCGACGGTTACGCTCGGCGAGTGTGCCGGGGGCCCCGGCGAAGGACAGGATCTAACGCTCGGTGTCGAGTTCGCATGCCCGATGATGGGCACTCAGCGAGCATACGGACCAATCACGATCGAGCAGGCGCTGAGTTTCGAGGAAGCAGTGCGCGCAGTATTTGAGGCCGCGCGGCAGACTGGCCTGTTGCCATTGGCCTCAAGGGCTCGGCGCGCATAGAGTATAACCGACGTAGAACCCCTGGGGATCTTCTCGAGCGCGAACCAAAAGCGCGACGACGCTAGCCTACGCGAGCGGGGCTTCCTCAGATGAGGCGGGGTACCGATACGCCCCGCGGCCGCGGGGGTTCACGTCGTCACCTAGTGCGCGGATATGACCAGAAGTATGACCAAACGGCTCTCCCAGACACGAGGAAGAGCCGTTTGCTAATCGCGTAACTCGTTGCGCTACAACCAGTACCCGGGACGAGACTCGAACTCGTAAGGCCCAAAAGCCGGGGGATTTTGAGTCCCCTGCGTCTACCGATTCCGCCACCCGGGCAGAGTCCGGTATTTACATGAGGCGTGCCCGCGAGA
>JACDCM010000490.1 GCA_013817545.1 Gemmatimonadaceae bacterium
TTGTGGGTTGAGAGACGGTGCGCCGGATCGTGTCTGAGAATATTTTTGTACAGAGCAAACTGCCACTGCATAAATCTTTGCTGAAACCGTTCAGCCTCCTGCGTTGCTCTCCTAAAAAACAAAAGTGGCGTTCCGATGCAGACCATACTCAGGCGATCGAGGCTCAACGCGGCAGCAATCAACCCGAAGCATCCGTATCATCCGCAGCATGCGTTCAACCTTTGAAATTTGATGCTCGTCGTCTTTTTCAAATGTGGGTCCGGGTCGCCGATTGTCACAGCAACCTCGAGCAGTGTAGGGGCGCTGTTTTCGAGCTCGGGAGAACTACAGCTCCGGGCCGCTCGCTTCGGCGAACCGGCGAACTGTTTGAAGCTGTAGCCCTACCGCCCCGCTGTAAGCTCGAAGACATAACTCCGCATTGGCTCCAACGAGCTGACAGGCAGGTAAGCCCGTATCCTTCCATCTGATCGCACCTGCACCCCCGCCGCAGTTGCGCCGCCGAGGAGATTCCTGGCGGTGTAGCGACCCGCCGGCAGCGCGCGCGCGTCAGAGGACACTGTCACGCCCGAGAGCTGCGCCGCGCCCAAGTTGATCATCACCAGCACCGCGCGACCGCGCTCGCGGCGAAGGTAGGCGGCTACCGCGTCGCTGCTAGCGGCAAGCGGCACCAGCTCACCCGAACCGAGCGCGGAATGAGATGCGCGCAGGTGGATGAGCCGGCGATGCAGGCTGAGCAGCGAGCTGGTATCGGCATCCTGTGCCTCGACATTGGCGGTGAGTGAGTCCGAGTGCAGGGGTTCCCAGGCCGCGCCACGAGTGAAGCCCGCAGCTTGCCCGCGGCTCCAGTGCATTGGTGTTCGCAGGCGCTCATCGGGCTTGTTGCCGGTCATGCCGATCTCCTCGCCGTAGTAGATGAAAGGCAATCCAGGGAAAGTGAGCAGGAGGGTGACCGCCAGCTTGGCGCGGGCGATGTCGCCGCCGAGCTCTGTCAGCGTGCGGGTCTGATCGTGGTTGCGCAGAAAAGGCGACCAGCGCTCGGCTGGCAGCTCGCGCTGAAGTCGCAGGACCGAGGGGAACAGATTCTTCATCGAACCTGTTTTCACCGCCTCAAAGATCGCGTCCGATATCGCGAAGGCGAAATGCGCGTCGAGCTGATCCGGATAGTAGGGGAGCATCGCGCCCGTGCTGTCCCACACTTCGCCGATCGTGAACGCACCGGGGGCGACCTGGCGGACATGGGCGGCGTAGTCTCGGAGTAGAGCATGAGTTCCGGGCGTATGCGACAGCCGCCCATTCTCTTCAATGAGGTATGGAATGGCGTCGAGGCGGAATCCGTCTGCTCCCATCTCCTCGAGCCAGAACCGGGCGATTTTTTTGGCCTCTTCGCGGACTGCTGGGTTGGAGTAATTCAGATCCGGCATCCCGCTCCAGAAGACTCCGTAATAGTACTCCTCACGCTTGGGCGACCGATGCCAGACTTCCTGGCCCCAGGGACCTTTCACATTCGGATTCGTGGCGGACCAGCGGAACCAGTCGCGGTACGGAGAGCTGGGGTTGAGTAGCGCATCCTTGAAAAAGGGGTGATCGCTGGAAGCGTGGTTCAGCACCATGTCCACCAGCACCCGAATGCCTCGGCGGTGCGCTTCAGTGACGAGACGCTTGAAATCATCGTTGCTGCCGTAGTCTCGCTCCACGCGATAGTAGTTCGTCGCGTCGTAGCCGTGATAGCTCGGCGATTCCACTACCGGCATCAGCCAGATGCAACGGGCACCCAAGTCGCGCTGCGTGTTCGGAGATCCGTCGTTGATGTAGTCGAGCTTCTGGATTAGCCCGTTAAGGTCACCAACTCCATCGCCGTCGCTATCGTAGAAGGAGCGGACGAATATCTCATAGCAAACGGCTCCCCGCCTCCACTCCGAAGCAGAGGATGCGTTCGAGGGCTGAGCGGCCGTGCGAGCGGAATAGAACAGGAGAGCCGCGCCGATGGCCGCGACGACATGACGGTGCATAAGCGTCCTTTGAGAAGTCATTGCGAGGATTCAAAGTGTTCCAGTCATTGCGAGGGCACGAAGTGCCCGAAGCAATCTCCGACTCAGGCCTAGAGATTGCTTCGCCGCTTCGCGGCTCGCAATGACTGCGCTTCGCGGTGAGTCCTTCACATTGCCGCGGCCGCTGGTATCTTCGCCTCCGCGCTGGCTCTGTCCGAAGGCAGCGCCAACGAAGTATACATAACCACTGAACCAAGGGCTCCGGATGGAGAGACAGCGCCTGAGTTTCTGGCAGATGTTCAACATGAGCTTCGGCTTCCTCGGCATTCAGTTCGGCTGGGGGCTGCAGCTAGCGAATATGTCGGCGGTGTACGAGCGGCTCGGCGCGCGGCCTGACGAGGTGCCGTTGCTCTGGCTCGCCGCGCCGGTAACCGGACTTCTCGTACAGCCGATCGTCGGTGCGCTGAGCGACCGCACCTGGGGACGTCTCGGCAGACGCCGTCCCTACTTTCTCGCCGGCGCAATACTCGCGTCGGTGGCGCTCTTCTTCATGCCAACGTCGAGCGCACTGTGGATGGCAGCGAGTCTGCTCTGGATACTGGACGCTTCGATCAACATTTCCATGGAGCCATTCCGCGCCTTCGTTGCGGACAAGCTCGCCGTGTCGCAGCGCACTGCCGGATTCGTGATGCAGTCCTTCTTCATCGGCATCGGCGCCAGCCTGGCTAACGCACTGCCCCTCGCGCTCAGCTGGATGGGGGTGCAGGGAAGCACTGCGAGTGGAATTCCGCTGTCAGTGAAATACTCCTTTCAGGTTGGTGCGGTAATCTTTTTCCTCGCGGTGCTATGGACCGTAATGACCACCAGCGAGTTCCCACCCGAGGACATGGCCGCGTTCGAGCGTGCAAAGCGCGAGCGGGGTGGGCTCGGTCATCTGCTGGGCGAGATCGTCGAGTCCATTCGCAGTATGCCGGCTACCATGCGGCAGCTCGCGGTGGTTCAGGTATTCACCTGGCTCGGCCTC
>JACDCM010000131.1 GCA_013817545.1 Gemmatimonadaceae bacterium
CGCAGTCCGCAATCCGCAATCCGCAGTCCGCAATCCGCAATCTTTACTTCACTCAAACCCACTTAACAGCTCTCGCATCCTCACGTCATAGGGATCCGCGCTGACATCTTCCTCCGCAATCTCTGTGTTCTGCTGCGGGGTCTCCAGGATCAGCGGGACTTTAGCGGTGCGCTTGTCGCGCATTAGCCAACGAAACGGCTCAGAACCGATTTCACCCTCGCCAAGCAGCGCGTGCCGATCCCGGTTGGAGCCGAGCGTTCCGATGCTGTCATTCAGGTGAAAGAAGGATGGCGGCTCCCCGGTTATCGACTCGAAAGTATCCAGAATGCCGCTTAACGCCTTTTCGCTTGCAGATATGTCGTAACCGGCGGAAAAAAGGTGGCAGGTGTCGAGACCGTATCCCGTGCGCGAGCGCAGCTTGGGCGGGATATGGCTGAGGATTGTTCCGATCTCTTCGGGGGTGCGTCCCATCGTGGTGCCGGCGCCGGCTGTATTTTCGACTAGCAGCTTCGTGTCGCCGGAGACGGTCGTCAATGCAGCGGTTATTGCTTTCGCCACGCGTCGCGCCGCGGCTTCACGGTCGCCGTCGCGTGCGGCGCCGGGGTGAAAGCACACCGAGCCGGCTCCGAGTGTGGTGGAGCGCTCCATCTCCTTCGCAAGGCCTGCGCTCGCCCGTGCCCACATCTCGGCGTCTTCGGTGGAGACGTTCAGCACGTAGGCCGCGTGAACCATGACGTTCGTGGGCTGCATGTTCGCCTGCTCGAGCGCCGCGCGAAATCGCTTTATCCTTTCGGGCCGGATGGACATCTTGTCGCCGTAGTACTTTGGGATCGCTGTAAAGATCTGCACAGCGGAAAGACCGGCGTTCGCTGCGCGAAGCGCCGCCTTGTCGATCCCCCCTTTGTCGATGGTATGAGAGCCGATGATGCGAGGCATCAGAGGCTAAGGGGTTTCAGGTAAGAGGTTTTCTGAGCGTCCGGATTCATGAACAGGAGACTGGAGTAACGAGGTAGCGCGCTCAATCAGTGACTGGCACGCGAGGGGTTGACGTCAATTGAAACTACGCCGTCTCTGGTTACGATGCGCTCCGTGACCGCATTCTGCGACCGTTCGGTCCAGATCACGGAGATCGAGCGGCTGTCGAGCAGTACACGGGGATTGACCGCCAGCATGGAGCCCTGTGTCACGCTCAAACCGCGCTCGAACGTATGACCCGCATCCCGGGACAGCGTTAGCCAGATCTGTCGGCTCGGCGCGTACGGCGCTTCGTAGGCTATTGCGAGAAGCCAGCCATCAGCCGCGATGCTCGAACGCGCAGGCGCATCACCGAATATGAGCGCGGTCGCGGCGTGCCAGCTTCGACCGCGATCCATTGAGTGGGTGTACCAGAGGCCCGCGCCTTCTGTGGGCTGCAGGAAATAGACAAGATGCACGTAACCGGTGGCGGAGTCCGCGGCGATTGCTGGAGGCGGGTAGGAGCAAGGGACATTCGCGCGAGCTCGGCTTTCCGCGAGAGGTCGGATAGACCAGCTCACCCCAGCATCCGAAGTGCGCGCAAGGGCAAGCTGCGCCTTTCCCAAGCTATCGGCTTGCCACCATGTGGCATGTTGCTCGGTCGCGGACATTTGTGCGACAGCAAGGGAGTTGGGGCAGGCGGTTGATGGCAGTTTGAGGTTGACGGGAATGACGTAAGCCGGGGCTGTGAATGCGGTGGGAGCGTCTGTGGAAAGCTTTGTCCATTGGACGGGTTCCGGGGTGCAGGCAATCGCGAAGGTGAGAGCGAGGGTCAGGCTTCGTTTGGCGACGAGTGCGGTGTTCGGTGCCCGGTGCGCGGTGTTCGGTTGGTACTGCGCGGTGCGCGGTGCACAGGTGAGGTGCCGCCTTGCGTAGTGAAGCATCCACGAACGCAAAGGCGTCATTCTTGCGGCCGGTTTGCGACCATGTTCAGGCGCCAGTAGTCGAGTGCGTAGGGAGGCGTGTCCGCCGCGGCCTGCTCAGTGAGATCGGATACGAAGCAATTACGCTGCGCGTCGTCCGGAAGGTGCACCAGGTAGGGGCGCAGTACGACTTTCGTTATGAATTCACGGTAAGTCGCAGCATTGGGGAAGACCGTCGGTGCGTGTTCGAGGCTCGCGTCGATATCGGTGAAACCCGCTGCGCCAAGCCTTGCTGCTGTGGCGATGTCATCGGCGAATTCCCAGGGATCACGCCACCCGCGAAAAAACCGTGCGAACTCGGAGTTTTCCTTGAGCGCATTGGCGCGAGAATGGAGTTGAGCCAGGTTTCGTCCGCCGCCGCACTGGGCGTGCAGCCGCCCTCCCGGAGCCAGTGCGGCGAAGATGCTGCGAAATAGCTCGGTGTGATCGGTTACCCAGTGAAATGTGGCGGTGCTGAAGATGACGTCGAATGCGTCGCGAAATGGCTGCGATTGCGCAGCGGCGTTGACCACGTAGCACCGATCGGAGAATCGCTGGGCAAGTGTTACACGCGTGGCGGCCACCATGTTGAGGGAGAGGTCTGTCGCGACGACCAACCCTTGCGGAAGGCGCTCTCTCAACTCGGCGGTAAGCCGGCCGCTGCCACAGCCCACATCGAGGACGCGTTCATCGCCCTGAAGCTCGAGACGCTCGAGAACCTTCATTCCCCACGCAAACTGCGGCTCGGATAAGCGATGATACGCGACAGCATCCCATTCGCGCTCCGCGCTGGAATTGCTGACGCTCATTTCTTTTCACGGTGTTTGCGCAGAAACTCCTCGACACTCGCTGGCAGCAGCAGGTTGTCCGATATCGACGCGATTTCTTCTGCATCGCGCCACGCGCGCTCCAATTCGAGCAGCTCACCCTGCGCCGCCCGGCGCTCGGATTGTTCGTGAGCCGCCATCTCGAGAGCTAACCGCTCCACGCCTCGCAGGCTCAAGGGCTCCGCATCTCCAGTAAGCTCCCCGAAAGCGAGCGGTCGTTTTGCCGAACGTTGCGCTGCCCTGAGCAGATATCGCTCGGCGTCACCCTCCGCCTCGATGAACGCGACCGCGTCACCCACCTGCTCTCGGGAGCCACCAAATCGGTTGACTGCGGGAAGAAGCATTCCCATCGCACGCACAGCGGTTTCGCCTGTAAGGTAGGTCGTGCCCTTATCATGCCGAACTCTGAGACTCCACTCCTTTCCGCCGGGCTCAGCGCTCAGCCTCATGCCTTCGAGATCCTTGCGATGCACTTGTATCAGATGCCTATCATCCGTATGGACACGCGCAACTATGTCGTCCGGATTTCCTTTTATGATTCGTTGTGATAGACGCGTGAATAGCCACCAGAAGCCGCCGACCCCAATCCCAGTAGTTAATCCTCCGGCAACAACGGCACCCAGAGCACCTAGTCCGACGCCAACCTGAATTATTCTGGTGCGCCGCCTTCGTCCGAACTGATCGCCGTATCTCCACGCGGCGAACTCCGGACGCTGAGGCTTGCCGACCCGCACGAGCTCCACCCCCTCACGCAAACTGGCGAGCCCGATGTTATCTGTGGACAGTCGCAGCCGCGTGTCCCGAAACCGACGCTCACAGTCCTCGATCGCTTCCCAGCGTTCCTCGAGTGGCGTGAGGTTCCACCGTTCACACCGCCGGCACACGACCCAGAGCCTGCCGCGATGAGCGTCGAACGCCAGACGACGCCCCACCGGAAAGCGCTCGATTGCCTCATTGTCGCCGAGGCTTGCGTGGCAGTAGAGACAGGTTGAATACATCGCCGCCGGTACGACGCCTATATGGAAAAAAGGAGAGCAGACAGGATGAAAAGAATACTGGAGGATATGGGAAGGGATACTCCCGTGCATCACGTTCATCCTGAAAATCCTGTCAGGGCTGTTTAGACAGGATTAGTAATGGAATGTCAGAACGTACTGGGAGAGCTGGAGCGCCTCACCAGACGCTACACGGCTGGCATTGTATCGACGCTCGACCCGGACTCCGATGTCAATCGCATTGTATGCGACTGGCCCGCCCTTGGCGGCGCGCTATCTTTCCTGTTCGCCGCAATTTTCCCTTCGCGGCTCAATCGCATCACTGAACGAGGTCGTTTCCATGTCCGCTCCAGTCGCCCGTCCCCGTAAGGCGCCCGCTGCCGCGCCCAAGTCGCAGTCACCGCGCCAAAGCTCCAGCACGGCCGGCGTAGAGCCACCCACCGCTGGACTGTCGGGATTTAACGGCAACAGACGTGTTCCTGCTCCCGTGAATGAGCCGGTCCGCTCGTACGCGCCGGGCTCGCCAGAAAAGAAAGAGCTCAAGGCGCGCCTGGAAAGCATGTCAAATGAGCGAATCGAGATTCCGCTCGTTATCGGTGGTGAGGAAATCCGAACCGGCGAGCTCGCGGAGGCGATCATGCCCCATGCGCACAGACACGTACTCGCCGATTGGCACAAGGCGAGCGCGGCGCATGTTACGCAGGCTATCGACGCCGCGCGCGCGGCGCAACGCGACTGGGCCAACTGGCCGTGGGAGGACCGCGCAGCCGTCTTTCTTCGCGCCGCCGAGCTGCTAGCCACTACCGGACGCGCAACCGTAAATGCGGCGACGATGCTTGGCCAGAGCAAAACCGTGTACCAAGCGGAGATTGATGCGGCGTGCGAGTTGATCGATTTCTGGCGATTCAATCCCCACTTCGCACAAAAGCTGTACGACGAGCAGCCGGTGAGCGCGCCTGGAATGTGGAACCAGCTCGACTACCGTCCGCTCGAAGGATTCGTGTACGCGGTGACGCCATTCAACTTCACCGCCATCGGTGGCAACCTGCCGGCGGCGCCCGCGCTCATGGGGAACACCGTCATCTGGAAGCCCGCAAGCACCGCTGTGCTGAGCGGGTGGTACGTCCTCAAGATTCTGGAGGAAGCCGGACTGCCTCCGGGCGTCATCAACTTCATCCCCGGTGACGCGGGCGCCATCTCCAACGTCGCGCTCAACCATCGCGATCTCGCGGGAGTGCATTTTACCGGAAGCACCGGCGTCTTCAATAGCATGTGGAAGACCATCGGTACGAACATGGCCAATTACCGGTCGTATCCGCGCATCGTCGGAGAGACTGGGGGCAAGGACTTCATCGTCGCGCACCCGTCCGCCGATCCGCGCGCGATTGCGGTTGGCATTGCGCGCGGCGGCTTCGAGTATCAGGGTCAGAAGTGCTCCGCCGCGAGTCGCGTCTATGTCCCCCAGAGCCTGTGGAACGAAGTGCGTGACGAATGTGTCGCGATGATGGAGGAGATGCAGGTTGGCGATGTGCGCGACTTCCGAAACTTCATGGGCGCGGTCATCGACAAGAAATCCTTTACAAAGATCGGCGAGTATCTCGACGACGCACGCGCCAACGCCTCGATCGTGAGTGGCGGAACCGTCAAGGGGGACGATGGCTACTTCATCGCGCCCACGTTGATTGAGACACGAGACCCGGGTTATCGCCTGCTGTGCGAGGAGATTTTCGGCCCGGTCGTCACTGCCTACGTGTACCCTGACGCCAAGTGGGAGGAGATGCTGCAGACAGTGGACGAGACGTCACCGTACGCCCTCACCGGCGCGATCTTCTCCCGCGACCGCAAGGCGATCAAGCAAGCCTCGATCGCACTTCGGAATTCGGCCGGTAATTTCTATATCAACGACAAGCCGACGGGCGCGGTTGTGGGTCAGCAGCCTTTTGGTGGCGCGCGCGGGTCTGGTACTAACGACAAGGCAGGGTCGAAGATGAATCTGATGCGGTGGGTTTCGGCGCGGACGGTCAAGGAGACGTTTTCTTCGCCGTTGGATTACAGGTATCCGTTCATGGAGGCTGAGTGAGCGCAACGAGAACTCCCAATGAGACTTGTTTACCACACCGCCGACGTTTTCACCGAAAAGATCTTCGGCGGAAATCCGCTCGCCGTCTTCCCGGATGCCCGCGGTCTTGGCGACGCCGTGATGCTGCAAATCGCTCAGGAGTTCAATCTCTCCGAGACCGTCTTCGTTCTTCCGCCGGAGTCGCAGGCTAATACGCGGCGTCTCCGAATCTTCACGCCAGCAGCGGAGATTCCTTTCGCGGGTCACCCCACAGTCGGTGCGGCTTACGTACTTGCCGCGATTGGCGAGATCCCGCTAACGGGGGACACAACGCATATCGTCTTCGAGGAGGGCGCCGGTCCGGTTCCCGTCACGATTCGGGCGCAGAACGGCAAACCGGTGTTCGCGCAGCTCACCGCGCCGCTCGCACCTGTGATCGGCCCCCCGCCGCCGTCTCGAGTTGCCCTTGCTGAGATACTTTCGCTCGAAATCGCTGACCTGATGGGCGGCACGATGGCGCCGCAAGCGGTGTCGGTGGGAATGCCGATCCTGCTCGTGCCGCTTCGAGATCGCGGTGCTGTCGTCCGGACGAGTGTGAGGATGGATCTCTGGGCCGCGACTCTCAAACAGTATTGGGCTCCGCAGATAATGGTGCTCGCGAAGGATCCGGTCTTCCCTACCTCAGATTTCCACGCCCGGGTTTTCGTTCCCGGACTGAGCATCCCCGAAGATCCCGCCACCGGCGCCGCGGCGGCTGCGCTCGGCGGCTACCTGGGCGCCCGTGAGCCGGCGGCGCAGGGCACGTTCACGTACGTCGTCGAGCAGGGCTTCGAGATGGGACGGGAGAGCTTGCTTCACATTGAGGTCGATAAATCTCACGGCTCGGTCGCCACGATTCGAGTTGGCGGACACGCTGTCCTGGTTAGTCATGGAGAATTCAACGTACAGGGCAATTAGCGGATCAGATCGGCGCGCTGTCATAGCAACGCCAGCCCGGTAGCTCCGCGCGTGCCCGGCGACCATACGCTCACGCGGTCACGCCCCGCTCCCTTTGCGGAATAGAGCGCCTCATCCGCACGAGCGTGGAGCGCTTCCGCCACATTGGCGTCCGCCGCGATATCCGCCACGACCCCAATGCTCACCGTGATCGGTATGCTGATGCCTTCGAACGTCCGGCGCGCAACAGAGCTCCGGATACGATTGGCTAGCTGGACGGCTCCGGGTGCACCCGTACCAGGCAGGAGAACCGCAAACTCGTCTCCTCCCACGCGGGATACGACATCCATGCGGCGCGCTTCCGCCAGAAGCAATGCGCCTATCTCACGAATTACATGGTCGCCCGCCAAGTGACCGAAGCAGTCATTGACACGCTTGAAGTTGTCGATGTCCAACGTAACCAGCGCCAATTCCGTTTTCTCACGCACCGAGTGCGCGATCTCGCGCTTCAGCTCCCCTTCGAGGCCACGCCTGTTGAGGCAGCCGCTGAGAGGGTCCGTGAGTACCATGGTCGCCAGCTGTGATCGGAGTCTGTTGTATGACCGGCCCAGCGCGGTGATGCCGTCAGGACGCTTGTCTACCGCCACATCGTATGCGGCCGAGAAATCTCCGTCTTCGGCGCGATCGAACAGCGCTACAATGCGCGATAGGCGAAGGTGAAAGCTGCCGTAGTGAAAGATGAAACCACCCGCAACTATGCTGAAGAGCGCAACCGACCAGAGCTCCTGTGACCACTCCAGCGGAAATCCAGCGGTGATCGCCTTGTATGTGAGAGCGACGTACCCCACAGCACTCGCCGATAATGCCACCAACGCGTACCGCCGTCCAAAATTGAACTCGGCCGCGTGGATGACCATGAAAGCGATTATCAGAACGCGTTCGTTATCCACGGGAGGCGCCAGAACGGATGCACCGAAGAATAGAACGAGCACGTCAGCTCCGATCGTCGCCAGCACGATCGGAGGACTTGCTTTCTGCGTCCGCTTTATGACCTCGCAGAGCAGAGCGATGGCGATCGCGTATGAACCGTACAATACGATCGGCGAAACGGCGGCACGCGGAAGCACGCCACGGAACTGCAGCAGGGCGCTCAGCATTATCACGAAAAACGCCACGCCGTAACGCACCTGGCTCTGCCAAAGCAGAACCTCGGCGTTCAGTCGCTCATCGCTAGTCGACCTGGTTGTGATAGTAGCTGTAGTCATGTTGTATTGCGCACCGCGTATGGGAGGAGGCGATCGTTCGAGTTGCACGCGGCGCTGCACGTCCCTTAGGACGAACGAATACGCACCTTCGGCAACCGGACGATCTCCCTCAGGAGATTCCTGGCTTTGCGACCCCGCCTCACGACGGGTGTGCCTGTTCGAGTGCTTGGCGACGACCATTTCTGCCTGGACGATCGCCTCACGGCAACGTGGAAAAGCGAGGTTCATGCCAATTGTGCTCTGCCAGCTAACACATTGCGTGTCAAAGCGATATCTTTCTCGTCCCTTGCAACGACGGCTGCCTGCTCCCGCAGTTCGCGGCAGTTTCGGAATAATGCGATCCCTCTAATAATCCGAGTTCAACGCGGAAAAGCGTGATAAGTCACGACTCGTTACATGGATCACAATTCGGCTCACTCTTTCTTGGCTGAAACTCTTACCGCTTTCGCAATCCCCTCCGGACAGTCAGTGTCGCCAGCCGATTTGCGCGTCACGCGGCTGCGCGCACTCCGCGGTCCGAACTTCTGGCGTCTCGCCCCGGTGATCGCGTGCGATGTGCAGCTCGGCTCCCTGGAACACATCACGTCCGCCGACATTCCGGGCTTTACGGAGAAGCTCATTGGTTTCCTCCCGTCGCTAGCCGAGCATCCGTGTACGCGTGGAAGGCTGGGAGGATTCATCGAGCGGTTGGAGGAAGGCACTCACTTTCCACACATACTTGAGCACGTCGCGCTAGAGCTGCAGACGATTACGGGTAGCGATGTAAGCTTCGGCCGTGTAGTTGCGTCCGGCGACGAAGGGGTGTGGTGGGTAATAGTCGCATATGAGGAGCAGGAAGTCGGACTGCAGGCAATGCGGGATGCGAACCGTCTGCTGCGCGCATGTATGACTGCCGAGCCCTTCGATATCGAGCGCGCTGTGAATGACCTTCAGGATGTTTTTGACAGCGTGCGGCTGGGCCCGTCGACCAACGCCATCGTCGAAGAGGCGCGTCGGCGAGGCATTCCCGTGAGACGCCTCAATTCGCACTCCCTCGTTCAGCTTGGACTCGGGAAGAATCTCCGCCGCATTCAAGCCACGATGACGGACTACACCAGCGCTATCGGTGTCGAGATCGCGCAGGACAAGGACGACACCAAGCGCGTGCTTGGCAACATTGGGCTGCCAGTTCCCAAGGGGGACGTGGCATCCTCCGTCGAAGATGCGATAGAGATAGCGGGCGAGATCGGCTACCCCGTGATTCTCAAGCCGCTCGACGCGAGCCACGGCCGCGGCATCTCTTCCCGGCTTGATAACGACGCTTCCGTCCAGGAGTCCTGGCCGGCCGCCCGGGAATATTCACGCCGAGTCGTGGTAGAGAAGTTTGCGCAGGGAAGTGATCACCGCGTTCTTGTCGTAAATGGCAAGGTGGTCGCCGCAGCCGAACGAGTGCCTGCGCATGTGGTGGGCGACGGCGTGCACACCGTACGGCATCTGATCGACGAGGTGAATGCCGATACCCGCCGCGGTGTTGGACACCGCAAAATTCTGACAAAGCTTCCGCTGGACGAGCGCACCGTTGAATATCTTGCCGAGTGCGGACTCACACTCGCGAGTGTTCCGGCCTCCGGTGAGCGCGTACTGTTGCGGCAGACCGCCAATCTGTCGACAGGCGGCACCTCGATCGATCGTACCGACGAGATACATCCCGACAACGTCACCGCGTGCGAGATGGCTGCCGGCATCGTCGGACTCGACATCGCCGGAATCGATGTCCTCACTCCGGACATCTCTGTACCATTTCGGGAGAACGGCGCGGTGATCATTGAGGTGAATGCCGCGCCCGGCATTCGCATGCACACGCACCCCGCTGAGGGAACTCCGAGAAACGTTGGCGCGCCAGTGCTCGATATGCTGTACGAACCGGGCGCGGAGTCCACGATCCCCGT
>JACDCM010000491.1 GCA_013817545.1 Gemmatimonadaceae bacterium
CCTCGACGCATGAGGAAGCCGCCAACCGGCTCGGGCGCGCGATAAGAGGTGAAGACCGACGGCGAAGAGCCGTGTAGTATTCGTGTATCAATCACCGGAAGGCTTGACAAATCCGGCCTCATAGAAGGCTTGGCCCTTGGGGGTGAGGGGGGAAGCATGCGCAAGGTATAAGCCGCCCGGAAAGCCATGCACCATCAAAAGCACGCTATAGTCAGCCTGACGTTCCAGCCTGCCCGCTACGGCGTGCTTGCTCCCGCGTACTCCTTCCAGCTTCACTCGCCCCCACACTTCCGTCCCGAGTCGCGAACCACACGTACAATGGTGTCCCCGCCAGTATGACCAGGAATCCCCACAGGACAACCTCAGCCCCCACACCGTACATCGTGTACAACACGAAGACGAATGCGATCGGCGCCACGATGTGCGCGCGTCGCCGCTCTCCTGGCGTGTAACGCTCCGGATCCCGCCGCGCGAGCATCAGCTCCGACGCCGCCGCGAAAAGGTGCGGTAACAGTGTCGTCAGCACCGACAGCAGCACAATGAACTCGAAGACGCCGAGCAGCGTTTTCACGAAGTACATGAGCAGCATCACGCTGGCTACCGCTGTCCCCGTGATGAGCCCCACGTGCGGCGTCCCGAATCGCGGATGGATGCTGGCCAGACCCCGGAAAAAAATCCCGTCCTGCGCCGCCGCCAGCGGGATGCGCCCGGCCATCAGTATCCAGCCGTTAAGTGTCCCGGCACCGGCAATCATCGCCGTTATCCCGATCACCGTGCCCGCCACCGGTCCAACCGCGCGCTCCACCGCAAGCGCCACAGGACGCGGCGATGATGCAATGATGTCGTTTGGCAGCACTCCCGCCACCGCGACCGCGGACAAAAGAAATACCATCGTGCCCAACGCGTACCCAAGCATCGTCCCTCGCCGGATGGTCCGCTCCGGACGTTGCACCTCTTCCGCCGGCACCGTCGCTGACTCGATGCCCGAGTAAGCCCACACCACCAGCGCAGCGCCCGCCGCGAGCGATCCGAATCCTTTGGGAGCAAAAGGAGTCAAATTCGCCGAGTCGAATGACGGCAGCGTCAGCAGCATGAGAGTGATGAGCGGCACGAAATTCAAAAACATGATCGCGATCTGCAGTCGTGCGCTCTGCTTCACTCCGATCACGTTTATGAGACACAGGCCCCAGATCAGCGCCTGCGCCAGGCCGAACTGAAGCCAGACACTCTCGCCCAATGCCGGTGAGAAACCGGCCGCATATCCAATCACGCCCGTCACTATCGCCGCATTTCCGATCACGGCACTGAACCAGTACGCCCACACGGTCTGGAATCCCGCGAACTCTCCGAATGCCTCGCGCGCGTACACGTACGGCCCCCCGGTGCGCGGGTATCGCGTTCCGAGACTCGCGTACACGAGCGCGACAAAAAAATATCCCACGGCGGTGAAGAGCCATGCAACAATCCCGAACGGCCCCGCCGCTTTCGCTACTGACGCCGGCAATGTGTACAGCGACGTTCCCACCATATTGCCAACGATCAGTGCGACCGCGCCAAGCAGGGAGAGACCTCGGACCAGACGTATTGGGGAGTGGGGGGTGGGGGACGCCGTCACCTCGGCACGAGCTCGAGCACATGACGAGTCTCCTGCTCCACTCGCGCCCGGGAGTAAACGAGCGGGAAGTATTCGCCACGCGCCCACATCGGTAGCAGATCGCCATAAAAGGCGCTTCCAGGCTGGCCCGACTGACCCGGCGTACTTGTGGCGACGGAGTTGTCCCAGTCAGAAGGATCCAGAATCTCGCGAAACGATGCGCCGCCGGTTTGCAACAGATTCCCACCGCCCGTCATGTTCACCGTCTGCCCGTTCCCGCCGCGCGGAGTGGCAGCCAGATCGAACGCCTCCGCCAATGGATGACGGAAGAGAGCGCGATGTACTGCTCCCCAGACCCAGCCGGACCGGTCGTGGCCGAGCCGGCGCGTCAGGTCCGCGATAGCATCGTCGAGTGCTGCCAGCGCCATTGAGTCCCGGCGCGCCGCTCCCCACTCCTTGCCCGTCGCCATGCGAACGACCAGCTCGGCGTCCCGATACGGTACCGCGTCGCGCGCAGCGCCGCTGGCGAGCGCGGCATACACTCGGCCGCTGAGAGCATTGTACCACGCCTGGTACAGCAGCGGCGCCACCGAATCACGCGACATCACGAAGTTCCAGCGCGCCAGCGCGCGCACATCGTCGCGCTCAGCCACCCCTCGACCCCGTGCGGCGGAAAGCAGCACGGGCACAAGCCGGCGTGCGATGTCGACATACTCGTCGTGCTGCAGACGCTGGAACGCCGCGACCGTCCAGCCCGTGCTGTCGCGCAGAACGCCGGTTATCCTGTCCGCCCGGTGCGGCGGCGCGAACTCGTAATTCAAGGGAATGCTGTAGCCGCGTGGCAGGATGTTGTGATTTGCGGTAACGATGAAGCCTGCTGAGGGGTTGTACGACTTCGGCAGGCGGGCAAAGGGGACCCAGCCGTCCCACTCGTAGCGCCCGTCGCCAGGTACGGGGAGGAGACCCGACCAACGCCTCACCGGCATGAGTCCAGCCGCAACCCACCCGATATTTCCGTCCACATCCGCGTACACGAGATTTTCCGTGGGAGTCTTCCACCGCGCCGCCGCGGCCAGGAAGCTCTGCCAATCGCGCGCGCGGTCGAGTGATAGTGAGGCGAGATACGCCGCCGCCCCTGGCTCGCTCGTCGCCGACCGCAAAACGAAGACACGCCCACTGTCCTCACCTACGACTGGACCGTGCCTCGTGAACTGGAGCTCTACCACGCGTGGCGTTTCGCCGCGCACGCGAATCGTGTCGAGCAGAACGCGTATCGGCCGCCACGCTCCCTTGTAGAGCGAGCAGCGCCTCACGAGGTTTTTCTCTCGAGTTCCGCAATCCCGCACCTGCTCGACGTAAACGTCCTGCTGATCCATTCCAACCACTGTGAACCCAAACCCGACTCGCTCGTTGTGT
>JACDCM010000132.1 GCA_013817545.1 Gemmatimonadaceae bacterium
GATTCACATTTCAGCGCGACTCCGAATTCCGAATCACTGGTCATGCCTCAATCGCTATGGGAGCGTCTAAAGTCGCGACGCTTCGCTTTGATCGGCGGAACGGCCGCGGTTCTTGCCTTGGGCCTGTGGATCACGATAGGTGGTGGGCCTGACGGAGCTCAAGCTGCGCCGCCTAAAGCGCCGGTCGTCGCGGTCGTGGAACCCCGGATTGAACAGAACCGAATTGCGGAACAGAATAAAAAATCGGATGAAGAAGCGGTCGCGCTGGGGATGGCGGCAGTGGGTGCGCTAAACAACCAGACCCTCGCGGCAAGCGCGGCGCCGGTGAGTCGGCGTGCTTCCGGCCCTGTTCGAAATGAAAGTGCTCAGGATGAGTCGCAGACTCCGGGAGCCCGCGATACGGCTTCCAGGCTTTCCATTCCGAGATTGGTAAACATCGACAAGGTTGTAGGCGGAATCGATGCGTCGGTGCGAGCGAACGTTGATTCGGCGAACAAGACTTGGGGATACACGGCTCCGACGTTCAAGAAACCGTAGAATCACTAGTGTTCACGGCAGCACAACGCCCTGGCGCTCGCGCGAGGGCGTTTGTGTTTTTCATGGATAGAAGCGGCCCACCATACCGAACTTACGGGAAAAGCGTTTCTATCTGCCAGCTCAGGTCTGTACGGGTATACAGATGACGCTCGTGCAACCGGAACGGCCGATTCTTCCAGAACTCCATGCGGTGCGGGGCAAGACGGAAACCAGACCAATTCGGTGGACGAGGTACATCTCCTCCCTCGAAACGTTTTTCCGCCGCCAGCAATCTCGCCTGGAGATCCTCGGTCGGAGGAATGACTTTGCTTTGATGCGATGCCCAGGCACCCAGTTGACTGATTCGCGGCCTGGTTTTGAAGTACGCATTTGCCTCGTCAGTCGTGACGCCCGCAACTGCTCCCTCGACGCGCACCTGAACCTCCAGCGGCGCCCAGTGGAAGCAGAGAGCAGCCGCGGGATTCGCCAGCAGCTCATTGCCTTTTCTGCTTTCAAAATTGGTATAGAATACGAAGCCTTCCTGATCGACTCCCTTGAGAAGCACGATGCGCGCGGAAGGCTGTCCAGCACCCGAAACCGTTGCGAGCGTCATCGCAGTTGGCTCGGGAATGAGCGGCGCACCGAGCGCCTTCGCCGCAGCGAAGACTTCGAGAAATCGAACGATCGGGTCGGGGGGAATCACAAGCGGCACCTTTGCACTGAGAAAATCTCCAGAACTGGATTCAACTGAACACCGTTGCGCCGGCGGGCTGGCTGTTTAGCCTAGAGAGTCATTCCCTGACAGTGGCGCGGAGTTCCTGCGTTTTGCAAAGCGCCACGGTATCGCAGGCAGCGTAAATCGTCTAGACTTCGCCGCCATGACTACTACCCGTATCGCTGAACCCGAAGCACCCGCCATCCGCGCGCATTCCTGGACGGTAGAAGATTCGCGTGCTCTCTACAACGTTGAGGGGTGGGGAGTAGGCTACTTCAACATAAACGCCGAAGGGCACGTCGTCGTGCGACCCGACAAAAAACACCGGGAGCGCGAGCTCGACCTGTACGACGTTGCAATGGATCTGAAGGCGCAAGGCGTCGGCTTGCCACTACTGCTCCGCTTCTCGGACATACTCAAATCCCGCATCGAGTCGCTTAGCGGCCGCTTCCGAAACGCCATGCGTGAGTTCGAGTACGAAGGTGACTATACACTGGTTTACCCAATCAAGGTGAATCAGCAGCGGCACGTTATCGAAGAGATAGTCCAGTTCGGTGAGCCGTACGGAGTCGGCCTGGAGTGCGGGAGCAAGCCCGAGTTGCAGGCTGTGCTCGCGCTAAGCGAGACGAGCCATCACACTATCGTATGCAATGGATACAAGGACGAGGAGTTCATGCGCCTTGCCCTAATGGGGCAGAAGCTGGGACACCAGGTCTTCATCGTCGTCGAGCAGGTGAGTGAGATAGGCACCCTGCTCCGTGTTGCGGACGAGATGGGCGTCAATCCCACCGTTGGCGTTCGCATAAAGCTCTCGTCGGAAGGTTTTGGACGATGGGCGGAAACCGGCGGCGAGAAATCCAAGTTCGGTCTCAACACCAGCGAGCTTGTGCGGCTCATAGATCTGCTCGAGGGTGCCGAACGCCTCGATGTGCTGAGGCTCATTCACTTCCACCTGGGCTCGCAGATCACCGACATTCGCTACATAAAAGCGGGACTGCAGGAGGTGGCGCGCTTCTACGCCGAATTGCGCGCGATGGGTGTGCCGATCACGCATGTGGATGTGGGGGGAGGACTTGGCGTTGACTACGATGGCTCGAACTCGACGGTGACGGCCAGCGTCAACTACTCCGTGCAGGAGTACGCCAACGACGTAGTCTATACGCTGGCCGAAGCTTGCAGGGAACAGGAGCTTCCGATGCCGCACATAATAACGGAAAGCGGCCGCGCGCTCACCGCCCATCATGCGCTGCTTCTCTTGAACGTGATCGACGTCGAATCTCAGCAGGAGGTCCCTCTACCGGAACTGTCGGACGACGATCATTCCATTCTGCACGAGTTGCGTGCAGGCTTCGACAATCTTTCCTCGCGAAACGCTCGAGAAGTGTTTCACGACGCGACATTCGCGAAGGCGCGAGCCCATTCGCTATTCAACAGCGGCGTGTTGTCGCTCCGAGGGCGTGCGCTGGCGGACCAGCTTTACCTCTCGACCGTGAATGCGGTTGCGCGGATAGCCGGTCGCGACCGGGAGGAATACTCCGATATTGTCGAGGATCTGGATGCTGCCTTGATAGATCGATATTTCTGCAACTTCAGCGTCTTCCAGTCGCTGCCGGACAGCTGGGCGATCGATCAGCTATTTCCAATCATGCCGATCCACCGCCTGAACGAAGAACCCACGCGCCGAGGCACGTTGCAGGACGTGACTTGCGACTCGGATGGAAAGATCGATCGCTTCGTTGGTGGCAAACAGGGGAGGTCGAGTCTCGAGCTACATCCCTTCAGGCACACCGAGCCATACATCATCGGAATTTTTCTCACCGGCGCGTATCAGGAGATACTCGGCGATCTTCACAACCTTTTTGGTGACACGAACGCGGTACATCTGCGCCTGTCTCCGAGTGGCTACGAAGTCACCGATCTCGTACATGGCGACACCGTAACCGAGGTGCTGAACTACGTGCAGTTCCGCGCGTCCGATCTACTGGCGGCTTTTCGAAGAAAGGTCATTGCAGCCAAGGGCCTCACGCGTCAGGAAGCGAACGGCTTCATCGCCGACTATGTCGCGGGCCTGGAAGGGTATACGTATTTGGAGGGGGAATGAATTAGCGGGAATAGGGAATCGGAAATCGGGAATCGGGAGCAATGCCGAACGGAAAGATTGCTGAGAGTAGCCGGCGAGCGCGAATTGCGACCAACACACTCTCTTCCAGCTTTCACTCTCCGTAGCGCCTTCCGCCTCCCTGTCCGATTCCCGATTCCCGGCTCCCACCTACCTAGTTCCCCAGCTTTTTCCCAACCTCCGACCAGTTCACCGTATTCCACCAGGCGGTGACGTAATCGGGGCGGCGGTTCTGGTACTTGAGATAGTAGGCGTGCTCCCAGACGTCCAGCCCGAGTATCGGCTTCTTGCCTTCCATGATTGGCGTGTCCTGATTCGGCGTGCTGGTGATGCTGAGCTTTCCACCCTCGTTGAGTAACCAGACCCATCCGGACCCAAAGCGTCCGGTTGCCGCCGCCGCGAACTGCTCCTTGAACTTCGCGAAATCACCAAAGGCATCCTTGATCGCATCGCCGATTTTGCCGTCGGGCTCGCCGGAGCCGCGAGGCGTCATTAGCTGCCAGAACATGCTGTGGTTCCAGTGCCCTCCACCATTGTTGCGTACCGCGGTGCGGATGCTCTCGGGTACGGCATCGAGATTCCCCAGAAGCTGCTCGAGATTCTTACCCTGTAATTCAGGCGCCTTCTCCAGCGCCGCGTTAAGGTTATTTACGTAAGTCTGGTGGTGCTTGGAGTGATGGATCTCCATCGTCCGCGCATCGATGTGCGGCTCGAGAGCGCCGTAATCGTAGGGAAGGGGTGGAAAGACGTGCGCCATTGATAGTTCCTCCGAGATTGGGCCTGGTTAATCGAGGAATCATAAGGCGGGACGCGGGAATCGGGAATCGGGAATTGGAAATTCTAGGCTGCGTCTCCAGTTTTCCGTTTCGACCTCTACTTCGCCGCTCATCACTTTCACCGCCTCCCGCGTAACGCATATCGATTCCCGATTCCCGATTCCCGATTCCCGATTCCTGATTCCCGCCGTCCCCTAAGCTTCCGCCGCCTTCGCCGGCTGGCGCGACTTCAACCAGCCGATTATCGCTGGCAGTATCGACAAAAACACTACCAGAATGATCACCTTTTCGATGTGCTCATCGATGCCCGGAACCCAGCGGCCCAGAAAATAGCCCGTGAACAACATGCTCCACACCCACAGCAATCCGCCAAACACGTTGTAGAAGATAAAATCCCGATAGCGCATTGCGGCAGCGCCCGCGACAACGGGCGCAAAGGTGCGTATGATTGGCATGAAACGCGCAATCACAATGGTTTTGCCTCCATGCTTTTCGTAGAAGTCGTGAGCCCTCTGGAGGTGCTTCCGATTGAAAAAGAGGGAGTTCTCGCGTGTGAAGATGCGTGGTCCGGTCGCTCGGCCAATTGCATATCCGAGAGTGTCGCCGAGTATCGCCGCGATCGAGAGGATGACACCCATGACATAGACGTTCAGCCCCATGTCGGGTTGCGAGGCAAGCAGGCCGGCCGTCACAAGAAGGGAATCGCCAGGAAGAAAGAATCCGAAGAGCAGTCCCGTTTCGGTGAAAACGATTGCGGTGAGCACAAACAGTCCACCCCAGCGGATCAGCCCTTCCAGATCGGACAGACGATGAAAGAGGTCGACGAAGAAATCCATGGTCCTTGAGATAATGGTTCGAGAATGAACCTTGAACATCGATAGAGAGCGACGAGCGGTCAACGGCGGAACCGAAGCTCGCCATGGCAAGGACGATCCGGCGCGACGGACGTCGCATGCGTCATCGACCCCCCGGGGGCCCGACGCGTTCATCCGCGATGCCGCGAGCGCGATCCTTCACACCGCTGAGCTCGCCTTCCTCATCCCCGAAAGGCCCACGAGCCGCTGGCATCGTGCAGGTATTTCCCGGCGTGGCGAGAAGATCTTCGATGTTACCAGTTACACTGTGCTCGCGCTCTTCGCGGCGGCGTGGACCTGGAGCGTAGCACACACGGGAATGAAAAACCTGGGAAGCGCTGGTGTGTCGCCGGTAACGTCCGGGATTGCGGCTGCGCTGTCCTACGCGGATGCCCCAACCGCGCCATTCGTCACAGAAGCAGTGATGAACCTGTTTGCGCCGCTGAGGGGCGAAAGCGGCAAGTTGAGGGCGCGCATAAGCTCTGCTGGGGAACAGATACTGGCCGAGCCGCTTCCCACGGGAACATCGGTGCGCTTTAGCGGGCCGGCAGCCGCGGAATCGACGGCCGCCGGCGCGACAGCCCCTCGCCGCTCCGGCGTATGGTCTCTCGCGCTGATCGTTGGCGCAGCGATTCGTCCAGTCGATCAGTTCAGCCTCATCACTCTCACTCCGTTCAGCGAGAAGCGGCGCGGAAAGATCGGCCCGTACAACATCGGAAGCTGGCCCTACGAGCGCGGTGGAAAGCCCCGGTCACCAAAATTTGCACCGCCGGCGGGCTTCATCGAAGTGACTCGGGCGAATCAGGACACGTACGTCTCCGAGCATTTTCGCCTGCGGGATTTCCTCACGCATGATCAGGTCGCAGTGTGGCCGAAGTATCTTGTCCTCGATACCAAGCTCATCGACAAGATGGAGCTCGTACTCTCGGATCTTGCCGAGCGCGGGATCTCCACCAAAGGTGTTCGCGTCATGAGCGGCTTTCGCACGCCGCAGTACAACACCGGCGGCGGCGATGCACGCGGGCGTTCCTCGCTCAGCCGCCATATGTACGGGGATGCATCGGATATCTTCATCGACAATAATGGCGATGGGAACATGGATGATCTCAATCGCGATGGGCGTGTGAACATTCGCGATGCGCGCGTCATCGAAGCCGCCGTGGATCGCGTGGAGCGCGCGCACCCTGCGCTCGTGGGAGGATGCGGCGTCTACACGGGCAATGCTTCCCACGGACCTTTCGTTCACATAGACACGCGTGGCTATCGCGCGCGCTGGATCGGCACAGGAGACTCATAATGGAAACGACCCATGAGAGAAGGGGCAGTGGAGAACACGCCGCCGCGCCGGTAGACCGCCAGCGTGCAGAAAGGCAGCGCGACGCCGCCGCTGAGGCCGCCATGCACGTGCGTGCGGCGGACATGGAACCGTACGTCGGACTTCGGTATGTCGCCAAGCTCTTTCGCATCATCGCGCTCATACTGCTTATGCTGCTCATCGCCGAGGTCGCCATCGGGTTCTACCAGCAGGGAATGCAGGCGCTCCCGACGTTGCTTGCGGTCGGCAGCCGACTCCTTGTATTGGCGGGTCTGCTCTGGGGCGGCGGCGATATCGCCATTCTACTGATCGACATCGGTCACGACGTACGTGCGACGCGGATACTCACGGGCCGGCAAGCTGCGCATCACATCACACAGCATCACGCGGCGGAGGACGAGGCGCCGGTCACGCCTCAGTGAAGGTGAAGCGCGGAGCAAATCGAGTCATGGCGCTGTTGTCGAAATGTCGTGTTTCCGGCTTCTTGCGCATGGAAGAGATGTGCATCACATTATCAACGCCGGAACGAAGCACAATTGCCTCCCGGAGTTCGCAGTGCTGCGTGGCAACAGTATTACAGATCCCACCCACATTGATGTTGCACTCCAGCAACAAGGTTTCCCTCCATACATTTCGTCCGAAGTGCGGTATGGGAGTTGCTTTGTAGTATCGCGTTCGACGCTCATCCGGCAGACCCTTCATCAGGAGCAGCACTATGCTTTGGACCCTGGCGGTAATCCTGCTAATCGCGTGGTTGCTCGGCGCCTTCGTCTTTCCGATTGCGGGCAGCCTCATTCACATCCTGCTTGTCATCGCGGTTGTGGTCGTGTTGTATCGCGTCATCACCGGCCGTCGGCCAATCGCGTAGCTTTACCTGGCGTAACAACACAGAGGGCGGCCCAAGCGGCCGCCCTTTGCGTATTCAGGCACCAAGGGTGAACGTTGACCGGATGAACATTCACGTCGTCTCACACACCCACTGGGATCGTGAGTGGTATCTCCCGGCGGGCCGGTTCAGACAGCGACTCGTCGCGCTGGTGGATGAACTGGTACAGCAGCCGCGGGTTGCGGAAACTCCATTTCTGCTCGATGGGCAAGCGGTCATCATCGAAGACTATCTTGCGCTGCGACCGGAACGCAGGGATGAGATAGCACGCCGACTCGGGGACGGATCGCTTGAAGCCGGCCCATGGTACGTCCTGGCGGATGAGCTCATTCCGTCGGGCGAAGCGCTCGTGCGTAATCTCCTCGCCGGCCGCCGAATTCTCGCGGCACTTGGTGCGTCTTCGCCGCCAGTGCTGTACTGCCCTGACTCCTTTGGTCACCCCGCGACGCTCCCGATACTGGCCGCGGGTTTTGGGTGCGAGCTGATTATTCTCTGGCGCGGACTGGGCGGTGAGCTATGGCCCACAGGTGACAGCTTTCGCTGGACGGCCCCCGACGGTACCTCGGCACTGGTCCACCATCTCCCTCGGGATGGCTACGAGTATGGCGCCAACTTGCCCGCAGGTAGCGATGCCGTGCGCGCCCGCTGGAACAGCCTCGGTGCGGAACTTCGGGAGCGATCCAGGCTCGGCTTGCTACTTGTCCTGAATGGCGCCGACCATCACGCCTTGCAGGACGGTCTGGACTCCGCGCTGACGACGCTTGGTGACGTCGCTGCGCCTGATCGGGTGATCCGCGCCGGACTACGGGGGTTCGCCAGAGAGCTGCTCGAAAACGCCGGAGCTGTATCCGTTCCCGACATCGAGGGTGAGCTCCGCAGCTCGTACGGTTATACGTGGGCTCTGCAGGGGACATTCGCCTCGCGCGCGCACCTGAAACGCCGAAACGCAAGAGTGGAGCGCGCGTTGACTCGGGAATCTGAGCCATGGTCCGTGCTCGCCGTGTGCGCAGGGGCGTCGTCACGCAGGCATCTGCTGCAAGCCGCATGGAAGACGCTGCTGCTATGCCATCCGCACGACACTCTGTGTGCCTGCTCAACGGACGAGGTAGCCCGCGCGATGGAGGCGCGGCTGGATGATGCCAGCTCGCAGGCCCGAGGAATTCTCGACGATTCGCTTCTCGATATCATCGGACACGATGTTGCCGCGGCACGCACAACCCCGCCTGACCAATGGCATCCAGTCGTACTCGTGCGGAACGCGGCGGCGCGTGAGAGGGGCGGAATAGCCGACCTGGAGGTGCTCACCTTTCGCGAGCACGTTCCCGTCGGACCAGCATCGGCGCATGCGCGCCGGGAGACGCCGGTTGCTGCACAGCACTGGACGCTGTCGCAAGGGCGCGTCCCATTCCAGCAACTCGACCGGTCGGAACGTCACCACCTCGTGGAATCGCCCAGGCATTATCCCGATGCCGACATCGTGGACGCTGCGCGCGTGGTTGCGTGGCTGGAACCTGTGGCCGGCTACGGCATTCGAGCTATCGGAATCACAGACAGTACAGATGCGCAGCAACTGTCTCATCCGCTGGTGAGCGTTGGAGAGCATTGGCTCCAAAACGATGCAATGCGTGTCGACATCGACGCGTCAGGAATCGTTAGCGTGCGGTCGTTGGCGACAGGCGAAAGCATTACGAATCTCGTCGGCTTTGAGGATGTCGGTGATGCCGGCGACCTGTACACCTTCTCTACCGTCCTGCCAGAAGTGCGAGAGCTGACCTTTCTCGGCGCGCGACTGGTGCACCGTGGTCCCCTTCGCGGCGAAATTGAAGGGGCGTATCGCATCGATGTGCCAGCCTACTCACACCGAGAGGGGCGGGGTGCGTCCCTTGAACCGCATGTCGTGAAAGTGACGCTCACTCTGGATGCGGGTGCGGCGTTCATGCGGATTAGCGTTCGCGGGAGGAATGCCGCGCTAGACCATCGCCTGCGGATTAGAATTGCCTCGGGAATCACGGACGGTTTGGTGCATGCGGACGCCGCTTTCGGATCCGTTCTTCGAGAGCCGATAATCGTGTCATCCGAGGCATCGTTCGCGGAAACTCCACCTTCCACAGCGCCCATGGCGCGATATGTCACCATCTCAACGGCCGAACGCGGTACCACCATCTTCTCCGACGGTCTCGCCGAATACGAATCGACAGCGGAGGGCGCTGTCCTGGTTACACTCGTGCGCGCGGTTGGGGAGCTTTCGCGGAACGACATGCCTGAGCGACTCGGACACGCTGGTTGGCCCGTATCGACTCCACAGGCACAGTGCCTTGCAAACTTCCAGGCGCAATTCGCCATTCTGCTGCATGGCCCGCGTAACGACTCGACTGTCGCGACAATAGAGCGTGTCGCGGACGACGTCCTCCTGCCGCTCTATGGAGATACCCTGCGGTCCGCGCTTTCGATTCCTCCTCCGACCGTGGGTGTGACGCTAGAGGGGGAGGGGCTTGCTTTTTCTTCCTGCAAGGAGAGCGACGATGGCGAGTGGTTGGTGCTTCGGTGCGTCAACCTTCTTGAGCGGGAAGTGAGCGGTCTCTGGCGGGTAGCTGCTCCGGTGCGGGAAGCTCGCTTTGCTCGCCTGGATGAAACTCCCGGGGAACTCGCCAGAATTGCGAACGGAGCTATCGAGTTTGTCGCCGGGCGTCGTAGTGTCGTGACGATTGTGACGCGCTAGGAACTGGTCGCAA
>JACDCM010000492.1 GCA_013817545.1 Gemmatimonadaceae bacterium
ATGAATGGAGCCTTATAGAAAAGAAGGTTACCAGCTTCGATATCATTTTCGCGGTGGACCGTGCGCGCCTCAAATCCAGCGAGGTCGTGCTCACCCCGGAGCAGGAGCGGCTCGCGCGTCTCATTGACGGCAAACGGGATGTTACCGCCCTGATCGACGAGTCTGGTCTTGGCGAATTCGATGTCGGAAAGGCGCTGTACGGCCTGGCGACTGCCGGGTTTCTCGAGCGGGTGGGCCAATCCCGAGTCGTGCAGGAAACCGCGAGCAGCGCTCGTGTGGAAGAACATCGTAACCTGGGCGTCGCATTCTACAAGACGGGCATGCTGGAAGAGGCGATGCGCGAGCTCAGGCGTGTGGGCGAACTCCGGCCGCACGACTCCCACGCGCGCTTCTATATAGGTCTCGTAGCAATGCGCAGGCACGACTGGAGCGGCGCCGCCGCGATCTTCAAGGATCTGTCCACGCATCCCGCCGTCAAGCCAGCTGTATATCACAATCTCGCTTACGCACTGGAACGGCTCGGGCGGCTCGATGAGGCGCTCGTCGCACTCGACGACGCCGTAGCCAATGGCGCGGCCGACGATGCGCTGGTGCGAACATCCCGCGGTGTGGTCGAGCTCAGGCGGGGAGAAGCGTCGCTCGCCGACGGCACGCTTTCGAGTGCACGCGCACACTTCGGCAAGCGCGCGCCCTCCGCGGCATGGTTCCACTATTCCGCACTCGCCGCGGCGATGACGGGCGATCTCGACCGCGCTGTTGCGCTCTGCGGTGAAGGTCTCGCTTCGCATCCGCACTCCGCCGCTCTGCACAACACTCACGCGACAATCCAGGAGCGTCGCGGCGACTCGCAGGCCGCTATCCAGGCAGCCGAATCCGGACTTCGAGAGGACAGCAACCTGCCTCAACTGCACAAGAATCTCGGGGACTGCCTGTACCGGGCGGGTCGATATGACGAGGCTACGGACGCTTATGAGCGCGCAGCGAAGCTCGACGATCAGTTGGGGGCCGATGTGTACTTCAAGCTCGGCAACATCCGCTACAAGAAGCAGGATCGCGAACAGGCCATCGCCTACTGGGAGCGCGCTCTCGCGCTCGAGCCATCGAATGATCTCATACGGAACAATCTGGACCTCGTGCGCAGTGTGATGGCATGACGCTGGGCGCGCTCGCAGAAGCCGATGCGCAGTTCTCCGCACTCATGGAGAAAATCTCGCGCGAACGCGGATTTGGTTGTGCAAGCTACAAGGAGAAGTGCTTGCGACGCCGAATCGCGGTTCGGATGCGCGCAACCGGCGTGCACAGCTACGATGCATATGCTTCGAAACTGGACCACGATGAGCACGAATACGACCTCCTGCTCGACGCCCTCACGATCAATGTCACCAAGCTTTTCAGAAACTGGGACGCATTCGACAAGGTCGCCCGTAACGTCATTCCGGTCATCTGGCAGGCACAGCAGGAACGCATCCGCGTTTGGAGCGCGGGGTGCGCATCCGGCGAGGAGCCGTACTCGCTCGCAATCCTGTTCCACCGGCACGCGCGAGCGATTCGCGAAGCACGGCGTTTGAGCCGCGTTGGCATAATTGCTTCCGACATAGATCGCGCCAGTTTGACGGCCGCTGCTCGTGGTGCCTACCAGCTGCAGGCGTTCGCCGACACACCCGACGACATTCGCCGCGAATATTTCTCGGCGAATTATCCAGCCGAGGTAATTCCTGAGGCAAAGGCGCTGGTGCGCTTCGAGCGTCGCGATCTCCTGCGCGACGGGCCGCCGGAGACGGGGTTGCAGCTGATCGTTTGTCGCAACGTGATCATTTACTTCGACCGCGTGACACAGGAAACGCTCTTCGAGCGCTTCCATGACGCACTCGCGCCGGGGGGTTTTCTGGTCCTGGGAAAGGTGGAAACACTGCTTGGTCCTGTGCGGACGCGCTTCACCCCTGTCGATGCGCGCGAGCGCATCTTTCGGAAGCTATGAACGAGATCCGTGTCAAAGTCGCAGACTTTGCGGTCGGCGGAAATGGAGCGGTTATCGCCACCATCGGACTCGGTTCCTGCGTCGCGATCGCTCTGTTCGATCCGGTAACGCGCGTCGGCGGACTTGCGCATATCCTGCTCCCATCGGTGGGCATGTCACAGAACCGCGATAACCGTGCGAAGTTCGCGGGAACCGCGGTGCCGCTGCTCATTGAGCAGATGCGGGCGATCGGCGGCCGTGTCGAACGGATACGCGCGAAGATCGCGGGCGGAGCAAGCATGTTCACCAATCTTCTGCCCACATCGGGCACCCAGATGGGTGAGCGCAACATTCTCGCAACCCGGGATGCTCTTACTCGCGCGCAAGTCCCCCTCGTATCCGAGGATGTGGGCGGAGATCATGGCAGGAGCGTGTACTTCGACCTCGCCACTGGCAACGTCCTCGTAAAGTCGCTGAGACGCGGCGACGTCACGATCTGACGTGCGCACTGTTCTCGTAGTTGATGACAGCGCTTTCATGCGCAAGATCGTCTCTGAAGTCATAGACGCTTCCGGCGAGTTTCGCGTCATTGGAACGGCGCGCAACGGCGTGGACGCGCTGAACAGGATCCACTCGCTTGATCCGGCAATTGTCACGCTTGACATGGAAATGCCGGAGCTCGACGGTTTGCAAACTCTGGGTCACATCATGAGCGAGACGCCGCGTCCCGTAGTGATGCTCAGCGGCGTGGCAACAGAGCGTGCTGATGACGTAACGATTCGCGCGCTGGAGCTCGGGGCAGTGGACTTCGTCCGCAAGCCGTCGGGCCAGATTAGCCTGGACCTCACGGCGGTGAGTGACCGGCTTCTCAATGCGTTGCGTGCGTGCGAATACGCCAACATCGGCGGCGTGCGAATGCTCTCGCGGCCATTTCAGCTTTCCGCCGAACGCGCTCCTCAACGCGCTTCGGTTGGAGCCACACGAGCGGTAGTGATTGCCGCATCGACAGGAGGTCCGCGCGCTCTCGCCGAAGTCATTCCCAACC
>JACDCM010000133.1 GCA_013817545.1 Gemmatimonadaceae bacterium
CTTCGCTCAGCTCTATGAGCACGCCGTTGGTGGCGGAGGGGTGAAGAAAAGCTATCCGCTTGCCTTCCGCCCCAATTCGCGGGACCTGGTCCACGAGACGAACGCCGGCGGAACGGCACAGCGCCAGCGTGGCGTCCAGGTCGTCAACGGCGAAGCAGATGTGGTGAATGCCCGGCCCGCGCTTGTCGAGAAATTTGGCGATTGGTGACTGAGGGCTTTGCGCCTCGAGCAGCTCCACCAAAGCATCGCCGGCGGCGAACCCGACTATCCGCGCCCCGTCGGCATTGTCGAGAGGGACTTGCATGAGGCCGAGAATTTCGCTGTAGAATGGCGCAGTGTCGTCAACGGATTGTACGGCTATGCCGATGTGGGAAATGCGCGCTCCTCGACGAGGGGTTGATGGCATAGGATTCGCTCTCCAGGGGCTGGGAAAGCGGCTAAACTTAATGGCGGCGGGAGATCCCGCGAGACCCCGCGCTGGAGGAATATGATGTCGCAAGCGACAGCGGTAACCGATTCGACTTTTGAATCCGAGATCGAAAAGCACGATGGATTGGCGGTGGTTGATTTCTGGGCTGCCTGGTGCGGTCCGTGCCGCATGATAGCTCCGATTCTTGACCAGTTGGCAGTCGACTACGATGGTAAGGCGAAGGTCGTCAAGCTGGACGTGGATGCGAATCAGCGCACTGCGATGAAGTACAATATTCGGTCGATACCGGCCGTGCTGTTCTTCAAGGACGGAAAGGTGGTCGACCAGGTAATTGGTGCGGTTCCAAAGACTCAGCTCGAGTCGAAATTCAAGCAGCACGCATAGCGGTTGACTTTGCACCAGCCGTTGCGGCTACCTCTGCACGAGGCCATCGTTTAACACAGGGAGATCGAGTGGTCTCCCTGTTGTTTTTATGGAGCCGTCGGCGCCGCAATCCGAAGGTGAAATGGTCGACCGTAATGCCGCGTGCCTGTACATCGTGAGCACGCCGATTGGAAATCTCAGCGACATGACGTTTCGAGCGGTCGACACGCTCAAGTCGGTTGCGCTGGTCCTGGCGGAAGACACCCGGCATTCGCGGCATCTGCTGGACCGCTATGGGATCTCGACGCCGATGGAGGCTTACCACGAACACAACGAAGCTAGAGCAACGCCGCGCATGATTCAGCGCCTCCAGTCGGGAGACTCTCTCGCCCTGATTTCGGACGCGGGCACACCTTTGATCTCCGACCCCGGCAGCCGCCTCGTGCAGGCTGCCGCGGCCGAAGGTATTCCCGTCGTGCCAATTCCGGGTGCGTCAGCGGCTCTGGCGGCGCTCGTTGCGTCCGGACTGGACGCCAGCCAATTCACCTTTCTCGGATTTCTCCCGCGCAAGGGACGCGAACGGCGGGAAGCGCTCGCCAGCCTCATCGCGGCCGAGGAGACGTCGGTATTGTATGAAGCGCCCACACGCCTTGCGGCCACCCTCGGCGAGATGGCCGAAGGGGGAGGAGCAGGACGAAACGCCGTGGTGGCGCGTGAGCTTACCAAGGAATTCGAGGAGTTCCGGCGCGGAACGGTTGACGAGTTGGCGCGGTACTACACCGATACGCCCGCGCGCGGCGAGGTTGTGATCGTGGTTTCCGGCAGAACGCCTGTGACGCCCGATGAGACGGCGCTCCGCGAACGTGCACAGCTTCTCCGCGCGGCGGGCGCAACAGTGCGTGACGTAGCTCGGACGCTGGTCGCCGAAACCGGCGCGCCACGAAACCTTGCCTACCGACTAGCCCAGGAAACGTGATTCTTCGCGCCATAGCAGTTGCCGTGATTGTCGGTGCCGCCGCTTCGCAGCCGCGGTTGGCTATCGCCCGTCTTCAATACGACGGTGGCGGCGATTGGTACGCGAATCCCTCGAGTCTCCCCAATCTGATCGGCGCCATCGCGAAGCGAACGTCGCTCGACATTGAGGGCGCGGAAGGACGGGTTACCCTGATGGACGACAGACTGTGGAACTACCCTTTCCTGCACGTGACGGGTCACGGCAACATTCGCTTCAGTGAAGATGAGATCGTCAGGCTGCGTGAGTTTTTGACGCGCGGCGGGTTCGTGCATGTTGACGACAATTACGGACTTGATTCCAGCTTCCGGCGCGAAATCAAGCGCGTCTTTCCCGATCGTCAGCTTGTCGATGTCCCGCTTTCCCATCCGGTGTATCACATAGTGTACGACTTTCCGAAAGGCGTGCCGAAAATTCATGAGCATGATGAAAAGCCGGCACAGGGGCTCGGCATTTTCATGGGTGACCGATTGGCGGTGTATTACAGCTACCAGGCAGACCTTGGTGATGGATGGGAGGACCCTGAAGTGCACAAGGATTCGCCGGAGCTGCACGAAGCTGCGCTCCGAATGGGGGTGAATCTCTTTGTGTACGCCGTGACGAGCAGGCCTTCAACATGACCGTGGCCCAGCTCGTCGCGCGCGAGCGTACGCGGCTTTCCATAGCGATCATAGCGCGCGGTCTCGCGATGGCGCTTGCCATTGCCCTGATTCTGGCGGCGGTAAGCGCGTTGGCTCTGGGTAATGCGCGCTGGATCACCCATCCCTCTGGACCGCTTGCCGCCTGGCTCGGTATGGCGCTGCTGGTCTGTACGGCAATCTGGTATTCCGTGCGCGATCTGCGTGGAGCGGCGGGTAGTGACCACGTAGCCGCGGCAATCGAGCGCGAACGATCTCTTCGCGCAGGATCGCTGCGAGGAGCGCTGGAGGTCGGGACATCCGGAGCGCTTGGTAATCGTGCCTCGCGCATTCTGGCAGACCGCCTCCGGCCGGATCGGATACTTGCACCGGTTATGCAGTGGCGCGCGTGGCGCCTCGGGCTTGTCGCCATGGGAGCCGCGACTGCTGGAATGTTCCTGTTGGGCGCGGCGCGTGACGCCGCTCCGGATGGTTGGCGGGCGCTGCGGCATCCACTCGGAGCATGGAACGGATCGCTGCTGGCGCCGCTGGTTATTGTCGACCCGCCGCACGCTGTCATGCGAGGTGAACGCGTTCGAGTTCGGATCCGTGCTTCGGAGAGGCGGTTCGTCTCACTGCAAAGACGTGTGACCGGAGCTTCGTGGCAATCCGAGACTCTGCCCGTATCGAGCGGCGATGCCGTTACGATGCTCGGTCCTCTCGACGCGGACGTCATGCTAGTCGCCTCGGATGCTCGAAGTGCGAGCGATACCGTAATCATCAAGGTGACCGACCGTCCTTTCGTCGGCGATGTCGCCATTAGCGCCGAGTATCCGTCGTATCTCCGACGGCGGGCCGAAGTACTACCCGCGGGTGAGCCCATACGTGTGCCGCGCGGGACCGCGCTTTCCATTCGCGGCCGCGCTTCCACGGCGCTGCTAAGCGTTGGACTTGCGCATTCGGGAGACACTCTGCGTCTCGCCCCTGATGGACATCGCTTTAGTGGAAGGCTGTCCGCGCTTGCTAATGGACGCTGGCAATGGACCGCGCGTTTTGCCGGTGGACTGGTTCCAGACGTGCCACCGCCGCTCGACATAGAAGTCGTGCCTGATTCGGCGCCAAGGGTGGAGATACTTTCGCCGGCTGCTGATACCGTAGTTCTCGCGACCGATCAAATCTCTATCCGCGCGTCCGCGGCGGATGACCATGGCATCGCTTCAATAGCGCTCCGAAGCTGGCGTGTAGTCGAAGGCGTACGCGCATTGCCGCAGGTGACACAGGCGGTGGCAAGTCCCGGCGAGGCGGAATGGGGCGGGGAGTTTCCGCTCAGTCTTGCTGCGCGCGAATTGGAGCCGGGCGACGAGCTGCACGTTGTTGTGACCGCAACAGACGGTTCGCCCTGGCGCCAGCGCGCCGAAAGCAGAGAGCTGGTATTGCGCGTGCCCAGCCTGAGCGAGCGGCGCGAGCTGGCACGGACGCTGGCGGACTCGACCGCCGCCCGGGCCGGCGCCGCGGCGCGCGCGCAACGGCAGTTGGAGCAACGCACGGGAGATGCGGCTCGCTCGCGTGGGCAGCGTGAGACGCCGAGTGCAGAAGCTGATCGGCAGAAGAGCGAAAGCGCAAAGCCGTCTGCAATGTCGAGCCAGGCGGCTGACAAGGCGCGTGCCCTTGCGAAAGAGCAGGAGCAGTTGAGGGAGCAGGTGAAGGCGCTGGAAAAGGATGCGCGCGCGCTGGAGGAGCAGCTCCGGGCGGCGGGAGCGCTGGACACCGCTCTCGCGCGCCAGCTTCGCGAGGTGCAGAAGCTGCTCGGTGAGGCCCTTAGTGGTGACATGGCTCAACAGCTTCAGAAGCTGACGGAAGCCGCACAACGCCTGTCCTCCGAAGATGTCCGACGTTCGCTCAGTGAGCTCGCCGCAGCGCAGGAACGGTTGCGAGAACAGCTGGAGAAATCGGCGGGAATGCTCAAGCGGGCCGCACTCGAAGGGGCGATGCAGACGCTGAGCGACGATGCAAAGGAGCTGGCCCAGAAGGAACGCGCCATGGCCGACTCAATGGCGCGCGGGCAGAAAAGCGCCGCGGAGCGTGCCCGACCCCTGGCCGATCGTTCGCGCGAGCTGTCCCGTGAGATAGACGAGCTCGCAAACCGGCTCAAACAGGATAAAGCTGAAGCCGGTCCTGAAAAGCTTCGTGCAGCGGCTAAAAGTGCCGATCGTTCCGCGGAGGCATTGCGTCAGGCAGCCGCTTCACCGGAATCCAGGGATCCAGCTCGGCAGAAGGACGGTGAGCAGCCTACCGGCGAAGAAGCGAAACCCGGGCAGGAGAACGCCCAACAGAAGGCAGGTCAGGAAGGCGCTCAGGGCAAAGCTGGAGAGCAGAGCCCACAAGGGAAAAGTGGGGACCAGAGTGGCCAGCCCAAGTCCGGTCAGCAGGGTGGCCAGAATACATCCGGGCAGCAAGGCGAACAGCAGCAGGGCGAACAAACGAGAGCGGCGCAGGAAGGCGCGCAACAGATGGAGCAGGCAGCGCAACAACTCGCTGAAGCCCGGGAATCTCAGATCAGCGAGTGGAAGGAAGATCTGACTGGTGAGCTGGATCGTTCCATCCAGGAAATGTTACAGCTCGCACGCGAGCAGGAATCACTGGCGCAACGTGCGCAGTCCGGATCGGAGTCGGGCCCAATGCGGACAGAGCAGAGCGCGATTCAGCAGGGAACCGAGCGCGTCGGAGAGCGGCTGCAGCAGCAGGCGGGGAAATCGGCCCACGTTTCGCCGCGGTCTCAAGGCGCGATGGGAGAGGCGCGCCGCAAAGTGCAGCAGGCAACTACGCAGCTGGACGAGTCTCCGCGAGGCAACGCGCAGTCAGCGAGCGCAATGCAGGAGGCGGCTAGTTCCCTCAATCGCGCGGCGGGCGAGCTGGTTCGCGATCGCGAGCGCGCAGCGCGCGCACAGTCGGCTTCGGGCTTCGCCGAGATGTTGCAACGCATGCAAGAGATGGCGAAGCAGCAGGGCCAGATCAACGCGCAGGCGGCCGGCCTTCTTCCGGTTCCGGGGCAGCAAATGAGCGAGGCGGCCGCCAATCAGGCGCGCGCACTGGGCAAACAGCAGCGCGGGATGGCGAGAAATCTTGATGAAGCCGGACAGGACGATGCGTCCGGGCGCGCAGCTGAGCTTGCGAAAGAGATGCGTCAGCTGGCGGAGGCGCTGGAGCAGGGACGTCTCGACCCCAGCGTACTCGGCAGGCAGCAACAGCTCTTTCGCAGGCTGCTCGACGCTGGCCTGTCGCTGGAAAAGGAAGAGCGCGAGGACCGTGGCGAGCGAGAGTCGCGCTCCGCGAGTGGCGAAGAACGGTTGACTCCCGGTGGCGACGCTCGCGGCCGTGAAGCGATCCGCTACCGTGAGCCGGCCTGGAACGAGTTACGAGGCCTGACTCCAGAGGAGCGGCGCGCGGTGCTGGAGTACTTCAAGCGGATCAATGCTGAACGTCCGTAAATGGTAAAGTCCGTAGTTATCGCGGTCGCGCTTATATCGGCCGCACGGTTCACCGGGGCACAGAGTGGAACGGCATATGGGCGCGCCTTGCAGTTCGAGGCAGCCGACAATTATCGCGACGCGGCGGTCGCTTACCGTGAAGCACTTCGTGCCGAACCGGGCAATCTTCCGGCGATGCTTGGTCTTGAACGTTCCTACGCGCAGCTCGGCTGGACTGACTCGCTACTGACACTGCTCGATTCGGCGCTGACCGCGCGTCCTACAGATGCCACTCTGCGGACAATCCAGCTCCGCACCTTGCGATCAACGCGCGACGATGCGGCGTTGCGCGCCGCGTTCGAGCATTGGTTGCGAGCCGCGCCCAGGCAGCAGGCGCCGTATCGCGAGTACGCCAAGATCCTGCTTCAGGATGGTTTCTCCGGCGCCGCGGATTCTGTTCTGACCCGCGCTGAAGCAGCGCTCGGATCGGGAGAAGGGCTGGAGCTGGAAGCGGCGCAAATTCGCGCCTCAATGGGACTATGGCGGCAATCGGCCGAGGCATGGCGAAAGGCAGTGGCGGGCGCCGCCTACCTCGAGCAGGCAGCGATATTCTCACTTGCGCCGGCACCAGCAGCGGCGCGCGAAGAGGTGCGTAAATCGCTGCTTGCGGCGCCCCTTGTGGTGGGAGCTCGCCGCATCGGTGCCGCACTTGAGCTCGACTGGGGTTTTCCGCGCGCCGGTTGGGATCTCTTGCGGGCTCTACCTCCAGATAGTGCGGTGGTTCGAGCGTGGGTGGATTTCGCGCGGCGCGCGGAAGAGGCGCAAGCCTGGCTCGTTGCACGTGATGCGCTGATGGCTGCATATGCGCGCACTGGCTCAGCCGCACTGGCGGCGCGCGCCGCATCGGATGCAATGAATGGCGGGGACATGCGCGCAGCGCTGTCCATCTCCGCGGCGCTGTCCGCGGATACCGGGGCGGCGTCGCTCGCGGTGCTCCCCGTGCGTTTGCGAGCCCTGGCATCACTGGGGCGCGCGGACGAAGCCGCTCAAGCTCTGGAAGCAGCAAAAGGGAGAATTCCGGCCGAGCAGTACGCTCGTTTGTCACGGTCCGTGGCGTGGGGCTGGATTCGGCGCGGCGATCTGGCGAAGGCACGCGCGCATCTCAAAGCCTCCGACGATGAGGAGCGCGATGATCCCGTTTACGGCTGGCTTGCGCTGTATGAAGGTGATCTGCGAGGTGCTCGCCGGATGCTTGCAACCCAGTCTGAATCAGCACCGGACCTGGTTGCGGCACTGGCGCTTCTTGCACGTACCAAGGCAGACAGCGCACCAACCGTGGGGCGCGCCTTTCTCGCTCTCGCGCGCGCCGACACTGCGCGGGCGGTCTCCGAGTTTCAGGAGAGCGCGCACGCGCTTCCTGAAGCGGGAACGCTGCTGCTCGCTGCCGCGGCGCGGCTTGCCGGAGCCTCGCAGCAAGATTCGCGAGCTCTCGCGATCTGGCGCGTGCTGGCGGAACGTCATCCCGATTCACCGGAAGCCCCGGAAGCCGAACTCGAGTGGGCCAGAATACTCGGCCGCAGCGGGCAGAACAGCGCGGCGGTACTGCGGCTCGAGCATCTGATTCTCGCTTTTCCGGGAAGCGCGTTGGTACCGCAGGCACGTCGGGAGCTCGAGATAGCGCGCGCAAACATTCCATCTACGCGGTGATGCCCTCATTGAGTTCGAGACGAGGCATGCTGTGCCTCGCGGTACTTGGCCTGGCCCTGGCTGCAATTCCCGTCCGGGCGCAACACGTCCTGGTGCCCATGGACGACGAGCAGGGAAATCATCTCAAGGCTTACGGGCTGATGTTCAGCGCTCTCAAGGATGGATTGCGCGGCGAATGGCTGCTGAACTACCGGGGTGGCTCCTTTCTTTTGCCGGACGTTCAGTCGCTGCGGCGGCGCGCGGCTATCGATGGCGTGACGCTGCTCGGCGTTGACAACGCTACTCTGGCGGGTGTGCGCGCGGAGATCGCCAGCGCCAACATGGATGCCGTGCCGCTCGAGAAAGCGCCTCGCATCGCGGTCTACACGCCCCCCGACGCACCTCCGTGGGACGACGCTGTGACGCTCGCCCTACGGTACGCGGGAATCGAATACACCACCATTTGGGATGCCGAAGTCGCGCGCGGCGACCTCGCTAAATACGACTGGCTGCACCTGCACCACGAGGACTTCACAGGCCAGCTAAGTAAATTCTACATCGCCTACCGAGGCGCCCCGTGGTTCGTCGAGCAACAGCAGCGCAACCTGGCAATGGCTCGCCAGCTTGGCTTCGGCACAATTCCGGAACTCAAGAAGGCGGTCGCGGAGCGAATGCGGCAGTTTGTCGAGAATGGCGGATTCATCTTCGCCATGTGCGGCGCGACTGAAACCCTGGAGCTCGCCATAGCTGGACGCACAGTCGACATCGCGGGGAGCTTCGGCGATGGTACACCCATTGACGAGAACGCCGACTCGAAGATGGCGTGGCAGCGGTCATTTGCCTTCCGCGAGGCGCGCCTGGAGCTTTCTCCATTCACCAATTCCATGAGCGACATCGATGGGCATCAGGTGAACGTGCCCGGAAGGCGCC
The DNA here is from genome assembly GCA_013817545.1 of Gemmatimonadaceae bacterium. GTDB lineage: Bacteria > Gemmatimonadota > Gemmatimonadetes > Gemmatimonadales > Gemmatimonadaceae > JACMME01. The sequence goes on from JACDCM010000133.1 coordinate 8,506, forward strand.
AGCCGCTCGGGACTTTTACGCTGTTCGGCTTCAGCGCGAAGTTCGACCCAGTGGCATCAATGCTCGTACAGAATCAGCGGACTGTGATAGCCGACTTTTATGGGGTTACCACCAGCTTCTCGCGTCGCACGCTCAAAGCCGGCGTCACCATTCTCGCTGAAGAGGAGGGCGCGCCGTGGGTGAAGTACCTGCACGGCGATTACGGCAAGGGCAGCTGGACATATCTTGGCGGTCATGATCCAGAAGACCCCCAACACAGCATCGGAAACCCGCCAACAGATCTTTCGCTGCACCCACACTCGCCGGGCTACCGTTTGATCCTCAATAACGTCCTGTTTCCCGCAGCGAAAAAGAAGCCGTTGAAGACGTGAAAGGGATTGCGGATTGCGCATTGCGGATTTCAAACTGCAAGTCCGGAATGTAAACGGAGATTCGGATGCGGTTAATCCGCAATCCGCAGTCCGCAATCCGCATTAACCCATCCGCTCCCTCTGACCTCTCGTCTCCTGACCCACGCCCCCGTAGACACCAGCCGTCTCACCAGGTCCGCCGCGACCGGTATTCGCGCGGCCATACGGCTTGCGGGTGGGCGGGAGGTGTGTTTCGTGGCTACGGTGGACCAGCACGGCATTGTCCAGTCGGCGCGGGTGGTAGCCCGCGGAGACGTTCGCGCCGTCCTGGCGCTGCCTGGAGTGGCGCAGCGTGGCGAAATGTTGCTGCACAACCATCCGTCAGGAGTGCTCGAACCATCGGATGCGGACTCGGAAGTTGCGCTACGAATGCACGATGGCGGCATCGGATTCGGAATCGTCGATAACGAAGTGAGCGAGTTGTACGTCGTTGTCGAAGTTCCGCGAAACACAGAGCACGGTGCGATCGACGCCACGCATGTCGCGCAGGAGCTTGGTCCTGCCGGTCCGATCGCCGCGAGGTTATCGCGCTACGAGAACCGGCCGAGCCAGCAGGCGATGTCTCGCGCAATCGCATCGCTGTACAACGATCACGGCACAGGCTTGTTCGAGGCAGGAACCGGAGTGGGGAAGTCGCTCGGTTACCTGCTTCCGGCGCTGCGCTGGGCTGCCGCGAATGGTGAGCGCACTATCGTGTCGACGAACACCATCAATCTGCAGGAACAGCTCGTTGGGAAGGATCTGCCGTTCCTCAGGGGAGCGCTGGCAGATCAGCAAGTGCGATTCGCTCTGCTCAAGGGTTGGCGCAATTACCTGTGTCTCAACCGGCTGCACAACACGCGCGACACGGCACGCGGCCTCTTCGAAAGCGACAAAAGCGCCGCTCTCGAGACAATACGCGCATGGTCGGAACACACCACCGATGGCTCCCTGAGCGATCTCGCAACTCCGCCCCACCCCGAAGTCTGGGATGAA
>JACDCM010000493.1 GCA_013817545.1 Gemmatimonadaceae bacterium
ATCGACTCGTCGACGGCGCTCTCACCGGAAAGCACTTCACCGTCCACGGGAACGCGCTCTCCGGGACGCACGATGATGGTCTCGCCAGTCTGCACGGTCTCGACCGGAACATCGAGCTCCTCGCCGCCGCGAACAACCCGTGCTGTCTTTGGCTGAAGTCCGACGAGCGCGCGCAACGCAGCCGAGGTCTGCTTCTTCGCCCGCGCTTCGAACGCGTTTCCAGTGAGGATGAGCGCAATGATGATGATGACCGCCTCGTAGTACACATCGGGCGTGACACCGCGGCTGAGAAAGAAACCGGGGGCAACGGTGGCAAACACCGAGTACACGAACGCGGCTCCAGTCCCGATCGCGACGAGCGTATTCATGTCCGCCGAGTGATGCCGGAAAGCCGCCCATGCACGCGTATAGAAGTGCCGGCCGGCCCAGAGCATGATGCCCAGCGTGAGTGCGAGAAGCGAGTACGAAATCACCGCAGCCGGGATGGCGTAGAGCCATGGTGCAACCGCCCTGAGTGCTGGGGTAAGCGAGTCCATCGCCCACCGCATGAACGGGTCGGCCACTGGGCCGCGCGCTCCGTGCTCCCAGCTCGCCATAAGCGGCATCGAAAGCACCATTGCGACCACACCGGCGATCGCGCTCACGATGGCCTTGAGGCGGAGTGCCCCGAACTCCTCTTCGTTAGTGCGGTCGCGAGCTTCCTGCTCCTCGAACGCCGTCTGGTCGGGGGACGCGAGCTCCGCGCCGTACCCAGTTCCCCGTATCGCTTCGACCAGACGATCAGGCGTCACGGCTGCCGGATCGTACGTCACCGTCGCGCTTTTCATCATCAGATTGACCGTGGCATCCTCGACGCCGGATTCCTTCTGAAGCGTGCGCTGCACGCGCGACTGGCAGGCCGCGCACGTCATTCCCGACACCGGGATGCGGATGGTCTCACGCTTGGCGCTGGTGTTCTCGGGTTGCTCTGTCTGATTTGCGCCAGCGGAGCGCAGTGTGGTGCTCATCTTTCCTCCTTATTCTCGCTGGGCGGCCGGAAGATCGCCGACGCCGATCGTCCGGCGAGGAAGAAGTACCAGTTCACCCAGCCGATGGCCGCGACTCCGGCGATCACGACTGTCCATTCCATCGAGTTCACGGTCTGTTCTCGTTCCAGACTGAATCGCTCAACTGGTGGTCCCCGTCACAGCGTAGCCCTGGTCCTCGACGGCCTTCCGGATCCGATCCGGAGAATTTGAGGCGGGGTCGTAAGAGACCGTGGCGCCACCGACCTTTACCTGCTCCACCTCTATATCCCTCAGGTCCTTCAGCGCCTTGGTAACCTGGTTGACGCAGTGGCTGCAGCTCATGCCGTCGATCTTCATGGTCATGCGTTCCATCGTTCACTCCTTGCGAGATAGCGCGGATCGGTAACAACGAGTCGATACCCTAGTGGGTATAAGCCTAATATACCCAGAGGGGGTATGTCAAGCCTCGGGCTTTTTCACATGCAGCGTCACGTGTTGGGAGCGCATAGCTCCACGGACTTGGGGTCAAGCCGGGGAGGGGAAGCCGGCGAGAGCGCGGTTCGAACCGCTGTACATCCCACCGGCTACAACGATGCCGATGCCCGAGCGGAATGAGTGCCGGACGCTACGCTCGAACGTGACAGCCGTTCTGACATCCGCAACTATGGATCAGGTGCGCTGCTTACGCTGGAACTCCTGAATCTCCCGCTGCTGAACCGCTCGCATCTTTTCCGCCATCTGCTTTACCTCGGCCTTCTGCATCCGCGGGAGGAAGTCGTCGATCATCTTGACGCCTTCCTGGTGATGCATGACGACGTGACCGTACATGTCGCGGTCGTAGGCAGCTCCGCTCTTTTGCTGAAGGTCGTCGTTCATCGCCTTTGCGCTAGACATGAGCATAGGCATGTGCCTCTCATTGTAGCTGGACTTGATCATCCCGACCATCTGGTCCCGCTCCTGGCCCTGCATGTCGTGAAGCTTCCTGGCGTCCGCCTTGGCGGTCGCAGAGCTCGCCCTCTCCCTCGCGGCATCCATCATCACGACGAGCCCCTCATGGTGGTCGCTCATCTTCCTTAAAAACTCGTGATCGGCATCCTTGGCCGGACCGTTGTTCATTCCTGACATGGCGGAGTGGTCCATGCCCGCCATTGAACTGTCAGCCGCAGGAGCGGTAGCGGTTTGATCTGCGGCCGCTGCGGAGTCGGTCGCGCCGGAGTCGTTCGACCCGGCGCACGCTGCGAGGATCGCGATGGTGGTACCAGCGAGTACGCATGACAAGCGGGGGAATGCAGCGTTCATAATGCCTCCAAAAATGAGGGGGTAAGTTAACAGCGAGCGAGTTTACCGGGGCATGTAGCCAGAAGTGGACTGTCGTTCGCTCGAAAGCGCAGCCGCTGAATCGCCAGTCATCATGCGCTCATCCATTGCCGTCGGCGTGGCTACGAGCACGGCGGTAACCGCGAGGACAACAAGGGCGATCGCAACTTCTACCGTCGCCGAACGGCGTATACGCTGACCGCCCACCACGTCACCGAGGCTCGGCCTTACGCGTAACCAGTTGTACGCGCCGGTCGCCGCGACGAGCGAGAGGATTCCGAGCTTGAGCAGCAGAGTCTTGCCGTAGCCAGTCTGCCAGAGTCCGCTAACGGTCCCGATGTGCAGCCATGCCGCGAACACTCCAGTCGCGACGGAGATTCCGGCGAAGAAGAGCGCAGTCCGCGAGAAGGCGTTGATGACCTCGGCCACCCCTCCGCCGCGCTCCTCCTCGGATAGCTGCATTGCCGCCGGGATGCCGGCGATTAAGACAATGAAGAGGCTTCCGATCCATCCGCCAGCGCCGATGATATGCAGTCCATCGGAAAGGATCGCTAATGCTGTCAGCCGCGGCGCGGAAGCCGCATGCCCGGACAGGGCTGGCGTGAACGCGAGGACGAGTGCCGCGAACGCCGCGAAGGTCCATGCAGCCTTGCTTCCCCGCCC
>JACDCM010000494.1 GCA_013817545.1 Gemmatimonadaceae bacterium
TGTCCTCGAATGATGCATCGAGCAGAACTTCGGACCGCACATTCCGCAGAACTCGGCGCTCTTGAAATATTCGGCGGGGAGCGTCTCGTCGTGATATTCACGTGCGCGTTCCGGGTCGAGCGATAGACGGAACTGCTCGTTCCAGTCGAACTTGTAGCGGGCGCGCGAGAGTGCGTCGTCCCGGTCGCGAGCCCCAGCGCGTCCACGCGCGATATCCGCCGCGTGCGCGGCGATCTTGTAGGCAATAACCCCGGTTCGCACGTCGTCGGCGTTCGGCAGTCCCAGGTGTTCTTTCGGTGTCACGTAGCAGAGCATGTCGGCTCCGTACCACCCTATCATCGCCGCGCCGATAGCGCTTGTGATATGATCGTAGCCCGGCGCGATATCCGTCACGAGGGGACCCAGCGTGTAGAACGGCGCTTCGTTGCAGATCTCTTTCTGCTTCCGAACATTCATCTCGATTTGATGCATCGGAATGTGGCCGGGGCCTTCGACCATGACTTGAACGTCTCTGGCCCACGCACGCTTCGTTAACTCGCCTAGCGTTTCCAACTCCGCGAACTGAGCGGCATCGCTGGCGTCGTGGAGCGAGCCTGGGCGCAGTGAATCGCCGAGCGAGATCGTGACATCGTATTGGCGAAGTATGTCGAGCACGTCATCATAGCGCTCGTACAGCGGATTCTGCTTCTTGTGGTGCATCATCCAAACCGCGTGCAGCGAGCCGCCCCGGCTCACGATGCCGGTCACACGCCCGTACACGAGCGGGAGGTGCTCGTACAGAATTCCAGCGTGCAGCGTCATGTAGTCCACGCCCTGCTTCGCCTGGTGCTCGATCATTTGGAGAAGATCGTCGGCGGTAAGGTCTTCCGGACTGTTGACCGTCTGAATTGCCTGATAAATGGGGACAGTTCCGATAGGCACTGGAGATTCCGCGATGATAGCTGCGCGAATGCCGTCGATATTTCCGCCGGTCGAGAGATCCATCACCGTGTCCGCTCCGTAGTGCACGGCCATGTGGAGCTTTTCGAGCTCGCCATCCGAGTTGGACGTGACCGCGGAATTTCCGATGTTGGCGTTGATCTTCACACGCGACACCTTGCCAATGGCCATCGGCTCCAGGCGCCCGGCGAGGTGATGAATGTTCGCGGGAATGATGAGCCGGCCTATGGCTATCTCGTCGCGCACCAGCTCGGGCGGTAGCTGCTCGCGCTCCGCCACGAAGCGCATGGCGTCGGTGATGAGTCCATCGCGCGCGTAGCGCATCTGCGTGAGTGCAACTGGGCCTGCGGCCCCTTGGGTGGCTGCAGGTGGGGCCGTGGCCCCATCCTTCAATGCTTTCATGTTTGACTCCCTACGCCGGTACGAGCCGGATCAGGTTCAACGGGACTCTCTCAGCCTTTGCACAGAAGTGTGCGAGGCACCCCGGTCAACTCGGAAATTAGCGGACTGATCTCATCGAGACCATACCTAAATCGCGACCTCCTCTTCGCTGGGAAAGCCGTGCTGTTTGCGTCCTTCAGGCCCCTCGTGCTTCGCCGTCACCTTGTACGTTTCGAAGCGGCCATCAGCAGCATACCTGCCGACTTTCTCGCGCAACGCCGCCATCTCGCTGGGCATCAGGGGAGTGAATCCGCGCGCCACTTTCACATTCTGGCGAAGCACCTTCATCGAATCGATTCCGCTTACGGTGGTCGCTACTGGCAAGCTCATCGCGTAGCTCAGTGAATCATGCGCGGAGATCGCACGCTTCTTCGCAGAGTCGCCTCCGCCGCCAAGACTCTTCATTCCGATTGGAGCGATACCGCGTTTGTGCAGCTCGGGTAGCACGTTCCGCTCGAAGCTGCGGAACGTCGCGTCGAAAGCGTTGAGGGGAAGCTGGCAGGCATCAAAGGGATAGTCGTACGACAGCATTTCCAGATGCAGCATCGGATCCTTGTGCCCAGTAAATCCGACAAAGCGCACTTTGCCCTGCTCCTTCGCCGCCGTGAGCGCCTCGATCACGCCACCTTTCATGAAGTGCCGCTGGGGATCATTGTAGTAGGCAACCTCGTGGATCTGCCAGAGATCGAGATAGTCGGTACCCAGGCGTCGTAGCGATTCCTCGAGTTGCCGCATGGCGGTCTTTGCATCTCTTCCATGTGTGCACACCTTGGACATGAGAAAGGCGTTGTCGCGCCAGCCTCCTGCGAGCGCCTTTCCCATCCGCTTTTCGCTCTTGCCGTCGTTGTACTCCCAGGCGTTATCCATGAAGGTGACTCCAGCGTCGATCGCCTCGCGAACGATCTCAATGGCGTCGCGCTCACGCGGGATGAGGCCGAGATGGTAGCCGCCGATCCCGAGGGCGGAGACCTCGACGCCACTGTTGCCGAGCGGTCGTTTGGGTACTTCCTTCGACACTGCTTCCCGCATCAAAGTGGTGGGCATTTTTGAGTGGAGTGGTGAAAGGGTTCGAACCTACGAGACCGGTGCTCGGTGCTCGGTGTGCGGTTGTAACAGCGCGGTGTCCGGTACTCGGGCAACTAACTGCTCGGTGCACGGTGCCTGGGTATGTCAAGAGAACAGGATCCCGGTTTTTGTCGCAGTTCGCAGTTCGCAGTTCGCAGTTCGCAGTTCGCAGTTCGGAAGATGTCAGCCTTCTGGCGAATTGTGGAACGACTTAGCATGAAACACACCTGTCCGCACAGGGTACTATAGGGAACGAATGTTGCTCAAGGTAGCTGCAACAGTTGTCCCTTATGTGGAGGAGCATTTGATCAGATCCCTGATACTTACGGCGCTACCCCTCTCGGCGGCGTTAATCATAGGCACGAAAGAGCTGGTCTCCGTTGGCGGCGCACCCCCTGTTTGCGAGGGAAAGGCAGCTACCATCTATTCGGACATGCCCAACTCCAGCAGCCACTTCAAGGACGGGGCCGGATCCGTGAAGGTGATAGAGGGCACCGACGGCGACGATGTAATCGTGGGGACGGACGGACGCGATATTATC
>JACDCM010000134.1 GCA_013817545.1 Gemmatimonadaceae bacterium
ACGTCGGTCCGGGAATGCCCGTCCGCGTGCGGGAAGATCGAACCGGCCAAATCCGCATCGTCGTGGACTCGCGGTCGAGCGGGCGGGAGCACGTGCTCGCCTGGTCCCCAATCGGCGCGGCGCTTGGCGAGGCGATTGGCGCGACGATCCACCGCACCGTGATCGATCCTGTCGCCGCGGCCCCACGAATGGCCACCGTTGCGCCGACCGGATTCACCCGGAGCGGCAAGCCACTGAGTGCCGCGCAAATGGCTATGCGAACGCGCTGGAGCAACCAAGTAACGAGCACCCGTACCACCACACCCGAACCCCCGGCTCACACGTGACCGGACAAGCTGCACACCACGCCTTTATTGGGATTATTCTCTTAACCAGGAGGACACGTCTACTGAACTAACTCAGAGGACATTTCTACTGAACGTTGACAGTCCCAGGTTTATGCTTGCGGCGCAGAGGCAATCCGCATCATACTGGCGCGTGTCTATGCCGGATGTCCTCTCCTTTTGGGGCAAGGCCGCGAACGGACCTGATGGCCAGATCGTGGCTCATCCCGTGGCCTGTCATCTACTTGACGTTGCGGCTGTAGCGGACGCCATGCTCATAGCTCGACCTGGTTCGCTCCGGCGTGTATGTGGCCTTCTCGGGCTCGAGAACGAGGAAACGCGCGGACTCGTGGTTGCGTTAGTGGCGCTTCACGATCTGGGCAAGTTCGCTCCAGCATTTCAAGGCAAGGTGCCGACCCTCTGGCCCGACGCGCTCGGAGCCTTCTCGGGACAGGCACCGCCCGGATTTCATACGGACGATGGGTGGGTACTGTGGGAGTCCGAGCTTGGAACCTGGTTCAAGAATCGTGTTTGGCCAGACGCAGGAGGCGTGCTCGATGTTCTGGCTCCAGCGGTGTTTGGCCATCACGGGCGACCGCCCAAGGAAAGCAGGGCGACCGCGAGTCAACGGTTCGGACGAGGAAAGGCAGCTGTCATGACATGCGCCGAGCTCGTCTTGTCTGTTCTTTTAGTTCCTCGAATTCACCGCGCTCCCCCGGACCCAGAAGCTGTACGCGTCGCGAGTTGGTGGCTTGCCGGCTTTGTGTCCACTGCGGATTGGATCGGTTCCGGCGCATCGTTCAACGTAGACTGGTTTGAGCGATCTCGAGGACTCAGAAACGACACAACACTTGTATCGTATTGGCGAGAAGCGAGAGCACGCGCTGAGCGGGCTGTCTTTAATGCCGGTGTGGCCTCGACCGAGGCTGCAGCAGAACTGCCTTTCTCCACTCTGAGCGACAAGGATCGAACGCCGACAGCACTTCAGAAGTGGGCGATTGATCTTCGGCTTCCGCCGGGCCCTCTCCTGTTCATACTCGAGGACGTAACGGGATCGGGGAAGACTGAGGCAGCGCATGTTCTTGTTCACAAGCTTATGTCTGGCGGCAGGGCTACTGGAGCTTACTGGGCGATGCCGACACAGGCAACCGCAAACGCGATGTACGAACGTCAGGCATCGTCAATCGCGAGGCTCTACGCCCCATCACCAAAAAGGCCGTCGCTTGTGCTGGCCCATGGGCAGCAGCGCCTCCACGAGGTGTTTCGATCCACCGTCCTTGGGCATGATCTTGAACGGCCGGAACCCGCGACCAACATTGCTGTCACCGATGGAATCGACGAATTGCCAGGGGATATAGCGTGCGCGGCGTTCCTCGCGAACGATGCGCGCGCGGGTTTCCTCGCGGACCTGGGTGCTGGGACCGTCGATCAAGCGATCCTTGGCGTCCTCCCATCGAGATACAATGCGATGCGCCTGTTTGGGCTTTGTGAGAAGGTCTTGGTTATAGATGAAGCGCACGCGTACGACCGCTATGTATTGGGCGAGGTTAAGGAACTGCTAAGCTTTCACGCGGCTCTTGGGGGTTCAGCGATAGTTCTTTCGGCGACTCTGACCCGACGCGTTCGGGAAGAAATGGAAACCGCATGGAGAGAGGGGATCGCTGCATCCGGAGCCTCCATCCAGTTGAACGCGGCATTACCGAGTCAATCGGGTGGATTTGGCGACGCATATCCACTCGTTACAGTGATCAATCCGGGCGTCACCGAAACGATTCCTATTCCGGCAGTATCCTGGGCCACAAGAACGGTTCCCGTACGGCTCGTTTACGAAGAGGATGAAATCGTTCAGCACATCGAGGTCGCATCCCGGCAAGGGGCGTGCGTCGCGTGGATCCGAAACTCGGTAGGCGATTGCATCGAAAGCGCCGAAAGGCTTAGGGGTCACGGTCTGCTTCCGATTGTTTTTCACGCGAGGTTCGCGCAAGTCGACAGGCAGCGGATTGAACAAAGCGTCATCGGTTGGTTCGGCGTGAAATCCACGCCCGACGACCGGCGCGGCCGAGTCATCGTCGCGACACAGGTCATCGAGCAATCACTCGATCTCGATTTCGATGTGGTGGTTTCCGACATCGCACCTGCTGACTTGTTGATTCAACGACTTGGCCGGCTTCAACGTCACGAGCGAGATCGACCAGCTGATCTGAGGCGGGAGTTCGTGATCTTTTCTCCACCGGCCGATGAGAATCCGGAAGCAGGGTGGCTGAGTGGACCGTTCAAACGGACTTCGTTCGTGTACGAAAACGCGGGCGTGCTGTGGAAGGGCATTCGCAAACTTCACTCGAATCCCGAGATTGCGGTCCCTGGAGGGGTGCGCGCGATCGTGGAGGATGCATATGGTCCGGGCCCGATTCCCGAACCGTTGGAAGCTGCGTGTCTCAGGGCAACAGGCCGTGCGAGCGCCGCCGCGTCAACGGCGAAGTATGCGACACTGAAGGTTACGAACGGATACTGTTTGGATCAGGCGTGGTGGAGCGACCTTCACCTGCGCACACGACTAGGCGAGGAATCGACGACGCTGCGGATCGGACGGGTTAGCGACTCGGGCGAAATTGTGCCTTGGGCCGACGACGAGCAACCGGCATCGCGAGCATGGGCGCTTTCGGAGGTCAGGGTATTCTCGTACCGCGTGCCAATTGGTTCGTCGGAGGTTTCGTCGTTCAGGAGTGCAGTTGCGCGGGCGAAACGCGACTGGTCGGAGTACGACCGCGAACTGCCGTTGCTACCTCTGGTTTCGGCAGGCGAAGGAGTATGGGAAGGGTCACTCGTACGGCCCAACGATAGGCCGATTGCGTTTCGGTATACGTTGCAGGACGGCCTTGTGATGGAGACCTCGGCGACATAATTGTTATCAGTCGCGACGTGTGCGCTGTTACCTGCGGCGGCGGGTATGAACCGGCTAGGACATGGGGGCGGATCCAGTAAATGCTCGTGATTCCCCGCTATGCGGGGATGCTTAAGGCTAGTACAGGAGGGTCTGGGAGTCCACCTAGTCTTGACTTTTCCGAGACGCACGCACAGTGTCAGACCCGGCGAGCAGGATACCGTCTGAATATCCAATGCAATCTTGGAGTATGGCATGAGCGGTTTCGATCTCCGCAGCGAGAACTGGATCCCGATGCGTCGCCGAAGTGGTCGCGTCGAGTGGGGTGCCCCACATCTCATCGTGGACGACGTTCAAGACGATCCGATAGTGTCGCTCGCTTCGGCCCGGCCCGATTTCAACGGCGCACTTACGGAGTTTCTTGTCGGGCTGCTCACGGTGGCACTTCACCCGGAAAAGAGTCGCGACTGGGGAACCTTTTGGCAAACTCCCCCTTCGCAGACTGAGTTCGTTGACGCTCTCGCGGCGCTTCCTCCAGCCTTCGATCTTGACGGAGATGGCTTTCGCTTCCTTCAGGATAGCTCTCCAGAAGATCTTGAATCAAGCGAGCACTGGAGTGTTGAGAGCCTGCTTATCGGTTCGCCTGGAACGACCGCTCGCGACGCATCACGCCGCACTCACGTGACGGATTTGTTCGTTAAAGCTGGACGGGTAACCCGAATGTCGCGGTCCACGGCAGCAACGGCGCTCCTCACCATGCAGACATACGCGCCTGAAGGCGGGCGCGGGCACCTGACATCTCTTCGTGGTGGCGGCCCGCTCACCACGCTGGTTGACCCGCGCAAGGACGATCAGCTTGAGCCGCTCTGGCGAAAACTATGGGCAAACGTCGAGACGAAGACCGACCTTCGAAACCGTTCCACCAGTAATGCCAACTCCGTTGCGGACATTTTTCCATGGATGGGGCCGACGCGAGCCTCCGATCCACCAAGTGCGCATACGACGACACCAGACCAGGTCAGCCCGCTTCAAGCCTACTTCGGACTTCCGCGTCGGATAAGACTCGAGTTCGGTGGCCCCGGAACCTGCGACATAACGGGGACACACGACGAGAACACAGTCGTGGGATTTCGCATGCGCGCGTATGGCACAAAGTATCGGGCATGGAAGCATCCGCTCTCTCCCTATTACAAAGCGAAAGGCGAGTATTTCCCCGTTCACGGGAAACAGGGAGGTGTGGCGTGGCGCGACTGGATGGGAATTGCGCTCGAAGCACCCAGTGACGAAGTAGGTGCACCGGCCGCAGTTATCCAATCGTTCAAGCGGCGATCGACTGACCTTGGTCTGGGCATCCGCAAGTTTCGGCTTCACGCATTCGGATTCGACACGCGGCAGAACAAGGCTCGCGGGTGGACCGACGCGGCGTTGCCAGTGTTCGTTACGCCAGGCGAGGACAGGCAGCAGCGTCTCTACACTCTCGCTGACGCGCTTACGAATGCTACCGGCATAGTATCGACTGCCCTCCTCAGCGGCGTCAAGACTGCGCTGTTCTATCGCGCCCAGGACAAGAAGAAAGCGGACTTCAGTCATTTCACCGATCAACTCTGGTCCGCCACCGAGGGGGAATTCTATTTCGCGATCGAAGCGATCGCGCGATCGGGGGTGCAGGACGACATCGCCGACGAGCTCGTTACGCACACGAAGCAGGGTTTTGGCAAGGTGCTCCACCGGAACGCGCTCGAAATCTTCGACCGCTCCTGCCCCAACGCCACATTCGAACCTGTCAAAGTCAGGCGGCGGATCGCGGCAAGGTACGATCTCGTGATGTCGCTCACTGGATACTCAAAACTTGGGCAGATGCTGTTTGAGCGTCTCGAGATACCGATCCCCACCGGTGCGTGGAAGAAAGGCGGCCGGAAACGTTCACAGTTGGAGGCAGGATCACAATGACAGAACCAGTCACCCGACCAGAGGCAGTTCCATCAGCCAGAAAGAAAGACACGCGTCGAGACGATGGCGAGAAGGCCAGGACGTGGTGGTTTACACTGACCCACCGGGAGAGAGGCGATCGCGGCGCGCTTGCGGAACTCCGTCGCTGCAGATCTCCCGTCGATGTACTGGGCATACGTCCCGCGATCGCTCTTGCACGGAATCTCGGTGTTACCGACAACTCGTCTGACGACCGAACGCGCAACGTACTCGATCTTGCCAGAGTTCTCGCGCGCGTGAAGGAGGACGATCCCAAACGGCGGCCAATGCGTGTCGCCGGTTTTCAGAAGTTCGTAGATCCTATGGCTGCTTCGGCAAAGAGTGATGAGAAACCAGTCCTGTCCGAAACACGGCTCGCGAGGTTGCTGCGCACGGGAGAGGGAGAGGAGAAAGTCATGGCATTCGCTCGACTCATTGCCCTCCTCGGCGGCAAAATCAACGTTGGCGCGCTCGCATCAGATTTTCTGTACTGGAATCACCCCGCGTTCGGCGACGGCATTCGCGAGAGGTGGGCATTCGACTATTACGCCGCTGGGAGCGCCGCACCCGATACATCCAACCAACACAATGAGGAAACCGAAGAATGACGACCTTCCTGCAGCTCCACGTGCTCACGGCGTATCCCGCTTCGAATCTCAATCGTGACGACACCGGCCGGCCCAAGACCGTGACCTTCGGAGGCGTGCCGCGCCTGCGCGTCTCCTCGCAGAGCCTCAAGCGCTCTTGGCGAACTTCTTCCGTTTTCGCCGACCACCTTGGCAGCCACCTGGGGAAGCGCACCCAGAGGCTCGGCGAGGAAGTACGGAAGCGTCTTGTCAGCGGCGGGATGGCAGAAAGAGAATCGCTGGAAATCGCACGCAGGATCGCGCAGGTGTTCGGGAAGGTCACCGATCCGGGCGATGACGATCCCAGCTTCATCAGGCAGCTTGCGTTCGTTTCGCCGGAAGAGATGGATCGTGCCATGGCTCTCGCCGACAAGGCGCTCGCCGGCGAGGATATCGAAGGAGGATTGAAGGACCTTCTCGGTACAACCGACACCGCGGCGGACATAGCCATGTTTGGGCGAATGCTGGCGGACAGCCCGGGCTTTAATCGCGATGCGGCGGTTCAGGTGGCGCACGCATTCACGACGCATAAGGCAGGCGTCGAAGACGATTACTATGTGGCTGTTGACGATCTCAAGAATGCTGCGGAGGAGAAGGACGCCGGCACATCCTTCATCGGTGTTCAGGAATTCGGGGCAGGCCTCTTCTATATATATGGTTGCATCGATTGTGACCTCCTCGTCGCTAATCTCGGCGGGAACGCCGCGATAGCGCGGAGTGCGATCGCCGCACTCGTCGAAAGCGCGGCGACGATCTCGCCCCGCGGCAAGCAGGCAAGCTTCGCTTCACGGGCTCGCGCGTCATTTGTTATGGCCGAGCGTGGCTCGCAGCAGCCACGAACTCTCGCAGCCGCGTTCCTGAAACCGGTTCGGCCGGCCGAATCAGAAGGCGATATCGTCATGGCGTCGGTAGAGTCTCTCTTGATGTTCAGGGAAAACCTCGACAAGGCGTACGGTGCGTGTGCTGATGCGCGCGAGCACTTCGTCGTCACTCCGGTGGCCGCCGATTCGACGGGAAGTCTCGAGTCTGTGGTGAACTTCGCGCGTGAGTCGGTGTCGTGACCGATTTTCTCGCGTTCCGCATCTTTGCGCCGCTGGCAAGCTGGGGTGACATCGCGGTCGGGGAGGTTCGTGGTTCGTGGGACCACCCGAGTAGATCGGCCGTGCTCGGCATGATTGCGGCTGGTCTCGGCATCACCCGCGACGACGATGCAAAGCACGAAGCACTCGAGCGAGGCTATGGCGTTGCCGTTCGTCTCGAGGCTGCAGGCTTTCCGCTGACGGATTTCCACACAGCTCAGACGGCCACTGAATCGAGTCTGCGCAAGCGTTCTCCCGTCACTCGTGCCGAGATGCTCATGACCTTCCCGATCGAGACCATGATTTCGCGTCGTACCTACCGGCAGGACGCTCTGGCGACGGTCGTAGTCTGGGGCAGGCCTGATACGCCGGACAACGTCCCCCTTCGATCAGAACGATGGTCAACGACTGATTTCACTGCTGCACTGCGCAACCCGCACTTCGTATTGTACGCGGGCCGAAAGGCAAACGTACTTGGAGCGCCGCTTGCGCCGATGGTGATCATGGCAGATACGCTGGCTGCGGCCTTCGAGTCATACGGCTCGTGCCCAGAAATCATCGGGGAACGAATCCGGCCACGGGATGGGTGGGGACATGTTGTGCTGCACGATCGCTGCGATGGTTTTGAGAGCGGGCTCAAGCCGGTTGCGAGGTTGACGCGTCGCGACGGGATTCTCAACCGTGGACGCTGGCAGTTCGCGCAGCGTAACGTCGAGCAAAGCCTGTTGCCCGGAGGAGCTGGGCAATGACGGCGCCACTTTATTTCACGCGTGCCGAACTTCGCCGTGACGCGTCGATGGCCGCGGTCAGGCAATTGCTGAATCCGACGGGTGATTCAGCTCGATTCTCTGCAGGGCACCAGCTGGTCTGGACGCTATTTGCGGGCGATCCCGCTCAGAAGCGCGACTTCCTCTGGCGCGAAGCGAAGCCGGGTCTGTTCTACGTGTTGTCGCGACGGCGGCCAGAGGATCCTCATGGCCTTTTCGATCTTGATGAACCAAAACCGTTCGAGCCGAATCTTCGGGAGGGCGATCGGCTCGCTTTTTCTCTTCGTGCCAACGCGACGGTGGCGCGGGGCGAAGAGCATGGTAGGAGAGGGAAGCCGTGCGATGTCGTAATGGATGTGCTGTATCGGATGCCAAAGACCGAGCGTGCCGTTTCCAGATCCGCGACTATCGACAAAGCTGGATACGAATGGCTTGCCCGCAGGGGCGAGAAAGACGGATTTGACATTTCTTCGGAGCCGAAGGAGGGGCATCGCGAAACATCCTCGGGCAGCTCTGCTCGGGTCCTAAGCTACCGGACGTTAACGCTTCCGCGGCGGGGTAAGCCGGCTCGAATTGGAGTTCTCGATTTCGAAGGAAAGCTCCAGGTCACTGATCCCGAGCGTTTTCTTCGTGCAATTGCAAATGGAGTTGGGCGGGCGAAGGCATTCGGGTGCGGTCTGATGTTGATTCGGCGCGTGTAAGTATCGTGTCTACCGGAGAGTATGTCCCGCTTCGGCCCATCGCGATTAAGGATCGATCCGCGATCGTCTTTCTCAAGTATGGCCAGCTGGATGTAGTTGACAGCGCGTTCGTTCTCGTTGATGAGAATGGCATGAGGGTACAGATCCCTGTCGGAGGGCTGGCTTGCCTGATGCTTGAGCCAGGAACGCGAGTCACCCACGCCGCTATTGCCCTTGCAGCCAGAGTAGGGTGCCTTGTTGTCTGGGTTGGCGAGGCGGGGGTTCGTGTGTATGCAGCCGGTCAGCCCGGTGGAGCTAGGGCTGACCGGCTCCTCTACCAAGCGGCTGCGGCGCTTGATGAGTCTGCGCGCCTGCGTGTAGTGAGGGCCATGTATTCGATGCGCTTTGGTGAGGAGGCTCCGGCGCGCCGGTCCGTCGATCAGCTCCGCGGTATCGAGGGTGCGCGGGTTCGTGAGATGTACCGTAATCTCGCAAGATTGCATGGTGTCTCCTGGGAACGGCGAAAGTATCGCGCGGACGAATGGGATGCGTCCGATGTCTCCAACAAATGCTTGTCGGCAGGAACGGCGTGTCTGTATGGCTTGTGCGAGGCGGCAATTCTTGCTGCGGGATACGCGCCCGCAATCGGGTTTCTCCATCGCGGCAAGCCACTGAGCTTCGTGTATGACATCGCGGACATCTTCAAGTTCGAGTCCGTTGTCCCCGCTGCGTTTTCGGTTGCGGCGCGCGTGGCACGTGGCGACGGGGAGGGGCCCGTCGAGCGCCAAGTTCGGATTGCCTGCCGGGACATGTTTCGGCGCACCAGTCTTCTCGAGCGTATCATTCCCACGATTAGTCAGCTGCTCGATGCCAGTGGAATCGCTCCCCCGGCCGAGGCGCCGGAAGGCCAACCGCCAGCCATTGAAGAAATGACTTCGGGCGATGCTGGTCATCGTCACTGAGAACGCGCCGCCTCGGCTTCGAGGGCGTCTTTCACTGTGGCTCCCCGAGATCAGAGCGGGAGTGTATGTAGGCGTCTACTCAGCGCGGACTCGAGAGAGAATCTGGAGTGAGGTGTGCGCGATGATCGACGATGGGTCCGCAGTGATCGCGTGGTCGTCAGCCACCGACTCTGGATTTTCCTTCGACGCAATCGGTGAGAATCGTCGAACTCCAGTTGATTTCGACGGGTTGACGCTCGTGCGTTTTTCGGCTCCCGACCCGTCGGTCGAGAACGGCGTTGTGTCGGACCAAATAGACCGGTAGCCTCCGGCGCGCGCGCGCAACCGCTTGGTGCGCCTTAACTTCCCAGTAAGTGAGTTCCCCGCGCGCGCGGGGATGAACCGTAGCCGAGGTAGCGGCCATTTTCCCAGATTTGGAGTTCCCCGCGCGCGCGGGGATGAACCGGCCAGACTTTCGTCGTCGATGGCGGCGCGCAGGAGTTCCCCGCGCGCGCGGGGATGAACCGGACGCCACCGACCAGGCGTGGCACTCACTCAAGAGTTCCCCGCGCGCGCGGGGATGAACCGACGGAAAGCGTACAGCAGATATATGA
>JACDCM010000495.1 GCA_013817545.1 Gemmatimonadaceae bacterium
CGGAGTCGAACACGTGATCGACGGTCAGCTGGTGGGGCCGCTACTTCTCGCGGGAAGCAAAACGGAGGGCGCCAGCGTAACGACCGCACCACATGGCGAGACGCTTTTTCCATTCTCGGTTCAGGGACGGACGCGGGGCGAATTTCCAGTTGGCCCTGCGGCCCTGCGCTCCATCGGCACACTCGGCCTGGTGCAGCGCACATTCGCCTACTCGCCCTCGGAGCTGGGCGCAGCGAGTATCACTGTGACACCGTCGTTGTCCGGAGTGCGCAGGCTTCGGTTACTCACAGTCCAGCATCGTCTCCGCGACGCCGGTGTTCGCGCGATCCGGCGCCGCGGCGAGGGGACGAGCTTCGCGAATCTGCGGGAGTATGTTCGCGGCGATGATCCGCGTCACATCGACTGGAAGGCCAGCGCGCGCCGGCAGAAGATGATCTCGCGCGAGTACTCGGTCGAGCAGGGACAAACTGTGGTGATTGCCGTAGACGCCGGGCGCCTGATGACCCAGCTCGCTGACCCGTACTCGCGCTTCGAGTATGCGCTATCGTCGGCGCTGGTTCTGGCCGACGTCGCGATCGCATCGGGCGACTTCACGGGCCTCATCGTGTTCGACGACAGTATTCGTGCATGGGTGCCACCCGCACGAGGTCACGCAGCGCTTCAACGCATACGCAACGCGCTTATTCCCCTGCAGCCGACGATGGTGGAGCCGGACTACGCGCTGGCGTTCCGGACGCTCGCCGCGCGTCATCGCAAGCGTTCGCTGATTGTCATATACACTGACGTGGTGGACACTCGCGCCTCGCACTCATTAATCGCACACACAGCTCGCAGCGCTGCGCGCCATTTGCCCATCGTGGTCGCCCTCCGAAACGACCGGCTCGCCGCGGCGGCGATACCATCCGCACAGCACGCCACCTCCGCGCTTTTCCAGAGCGCAGCCGCTGAAGAACTCATTTCCGCACGAGAAGAGGCCCTTGCTCGTATGCGCCAGTCGGGTGTGTCCGTGCTGGATGTGTCTCCTCACAAACTCACGGCTTCAGTGATCAATCGTTATCTGGAGGTCAAGGCGCGCGCGGTACTGTAGAAGGGATTGCGGATTGCGGATTAACTGCGAACTGCGAAGACGGATTGCTGACCTGTGCCACTCGAATGTGATGCTGGCTTAATCGTCTCCACTCCGGTCAGAGTTCGCAGTTAATCCGCAATCCGCTATCAGCAATCCAGTTCACGCCCTCAACCGCCTTCCTGTCGCGATGTACAGCAGCATCACTATCCCGCTCAGCGCCGCGACCGCGATCTTGGGTGTGGCCGTCCAGTCATTGCGCGGAGAGATAAGTCCCTCGATGGAGCCGGCGACGAGGAGGAACAGTGTCGTCGCCGTAATAAGCCGGATGGCGCGCTGGCCCTGGAGAATGAGGGCCTGGCGCCGAGTGTTCTCGCCGGGTAGCAGAATGGCCGAGCCGATGAGGAAGCCCCCTCCGCCCGCGATGCATATCGCGCTCAGCTCGAGTACTCCGTGTGCGACGACAAATGAGAGAATCAGGTGCGCGATTCCCTTGCTCGCATACAGACCGATCGCGGCGCCGATGCCAATCCCGTTGATGATGAGCAGAAGCGAAGTTCCGATCCCCGCCGTCATTCCCGCCGCGAACGCGGCGAATGTGACCTGCACATTATTCGCGATTATTCTGCTTGCCAACAATGGGCGCTCGGAGCGCTTCAGATCGATGTAGCCTTTGCGTGAAGCGTGTTCTCCAACACTCCCCTCGGCGCGGTCGATCATTCCAGCCGGAAGCAATTCCCGCGCGCGCTCCGGATGGCGTACGACGAAACCATACGAAACGAGCATCGGTGCGAAAAGGAGCACCGCCGCGAGAAGGATCGGTCGCCAGGATCGTCTGATCTCGCTGGGGACGTCGATAGCGAGGTACCGCCAGACGGACTGCGTCGCGATTCCCTGACGCCGATACAGCAAGTTGTGTCCGCCGGCCACCAGGCGGCTGAGATAGTAAAGCGACTCCGGCTCGCGGCCCCGAGACGCCGTTCGCAGGCGCGCGAGATCGCCAGTGATCTCGCGGTAACGCGATACGAAATCGCTCACCTCCGCTTCGGGAAGCGTGTGTAGGCCACGATGCCGCACGCTCTCGAGGATCGTTGCAAATGCCCCCCAGCGCTTGGTGCCGCGCGCGACTATGAGGTGCTGCTCCCTCGCCGCGCCAGTGTTGCCGCGCGAGCTCGCGCCCACTGCACGCGCGGCCTGCTCGCGCTCGTGCAGCACCACCAGCATGCGCATGGGAGACGTGCGCGCGCTGTCTGACTGAAGCCTCCCCTCGAATCGCGTGACGAGCCTGGCGGCTATCTCCTTCCGCCGCTCTTCCTCGAGGGACAGCCGGCGCGCCATGTAGCGATCGAGCAGCGCGTACTCGTCGTCGGTAAGAAGGGCCGCCATCGGCGCCGGCTCGGCGGCGAGCGGCGCGTCTTTCGCGGATGCGAGAGTGACGGTCGCGGCTTTCTCCTTGACGACGATGGTACCCGCCAGGATATCGCCAAGTCTCTTGCCGGAGTTGGATACCAGGGCACTGACGATCCCGACGCCGAAGATAAAGCCCGGCTGCATGTCGATTATCCGCGCGAGGTTCCGAACGGCCGACGCGGAGAAAGTGATGGAGTATCCACCGTCCTGCACCACGCGAAGACCGAGTTTTCGTTTGCCGGGCGTCTGTCCATCGGAGAGCGCCTCGAAGAAGACGAAGTAGCCCCACATTGCGACGAAAGCGACCAGCCCCGCGATCGCAACAGCCCATGAGCCGCCCTCTGTCAGCTTCTCAAAATCATCCTTGGCTCCGGCGATCCGGTTGACGAGAAAGTACAGCGCTATGACCGTGCCCCAGCAAATGAAGTAGTCGATTACCGCCGCGGCTGCCCGCGAGCCAATCCCGGCCACGGTATATG
The DNA here is from genome assembly GCA_013817545.1 of Gemmatimonadaceae bacterium. Taxonomy (GTDB): domain Bacteria; phylum Gemmatimonadota; class Gemmatimonadetes; order Gemmatimonadales; family Gemmatimonadaceae; genus JACMME01. The sequence goes on from JACDCM010000495.1 coordinate 2,956, forward strand.
AGAACACCACCTGCTCGGGTGTCTCGAT
>JACDCM010000135.1 GCA_013817545.1 Gemmatimonadaceae bacterium
GTCCCTGCTTTGGACCAACGCTTCGATGATCCGACGGATCTCGTCCAAGCCATCGCGAACGTTCGCGGTGTGCTTGCGTGAGAACTCCACCACCTCGGTGGCATCCCAGACGATATGGTTTGCGCAGATGCGCTGGAACCAGAACGTCTGCACGCCGAGGGAACGGCGACCGACTTCGGAGTTCCAGACAAAGAAGCCTGGTGCGAACTCCTGGCCGTCTATCTCGACCCAGCCGAGTGGGTCGATCAGGAAACAGAACAAGTCCTGCTCACCGCAGTACAGTCCTGTCGCGCCGTTGAAGCCCTTCTGCGGCGGCTGAAAGTCGCCCGCAGCCTCGTGAACGACATCGAGCAGTTCCGCATTCCACAGCCGCGTGTAAGCCACGCCGTGGACGGAACGAACGGTGTTGTTCGCAGTCAAAAGCTGAATCGGCTTCTCCGTCTGCGGCAGCGTCTCGCGTAGTGCGAGACTTGCCGTTTCCGGAGACAGCCGATTGATCGTGTCCCGATTGACGCCCGCCATCCGGCAGAGCTGCGAGAACGACCAGTCATTGAGACGGACCTCCGTGCCGTACTCCACTGACAAACTCACGGTGGCGTCAGAGACTCTCGGCAACAGCAATTGCGGCGGCTGCCAGACATCCGTGGACGATTCTCGCTCCTCGCGACAATGCGCATGGAGCGCCTCGAAGGAGGAGAAGCATTCGTCCGGGGTACGACGAAACAACTCTTGGCTGGCCTTCGTCAAATTAGCCATGACACACTCTCCTTTGGGAAAAGAAAAACGCGGCAACAGAACCGCGACGACAACCCAGCACCATGCTGGATGATCGTGACGATCCTGGCCGCGTGCTCTTTCAGTGGCGGAGAGCGACGGTTCGTTACGAACCTCGTTGATGAACCTGTTGAGTGTGCATCGCCGCCAACTCCGAAACGCAAGGCTTTGGTAAAGCCTCGTGTGCCGAAGTCTCGGACGACTTGAATGACCCGATCGGTAAGTCAAGGAGCAGAATCTCGGACATTCCCGATTCCCTATCACGCTGCTGCATAAATGTCAAAAGCATGTCATTCGCGTTGCATTTTGATATCACAGGGCCTCGGTCGCGCTGGAAGCGAAGGCGCTCGATAGGCGAGTCGGAGAGCTTCTCGGCGCTCACAGTCACGCTGACGCCCGAGGCATCAGCCCGGCTGGAACCAATGGGCCGGTCTATGTTCGCCGAAAGCGGAAAAACGCAGATCGGTATCCGGGAAACCCCGGAAAGTGATGCAGCGACCGGGGTTTTCGCAGCAGGGAAGTGTGACAATCTCGTGTCGATATGGCATCAAAACCGTCATGCTTGCGTATCAGATGCCCATTTACTTGCTGCTGGGGATCTTTCTGTACCTCAGCCCCGAAGTCGCCAAGGCCGCCTTCTGTACCTGGCTTGCGCTTCTGATCTTTTTTCGCGGCCGCGGCCGCTAAATTGCCGGAACGCCACTTCGAGCAACAGTCAGGATAACCTACAAACATGCTCAACATTCGACCGCAAGCCGCACCCCAATACTAGGAATTTAAGTTGCCGACTATCTTGGTGTGTGAACTCTGAGAGCGTATCAAAATGTCCTTTTCGAGACGTTCTCATTTGTGCCATGCTCGGGCAGGCAAGACTTGTACCCGAGTGTTATGACCGAGAAACGAAACACGGATTTACCGCTACTCCTTCTGCCGGAATCGCTGCCGGTTCCGGCATTGATCGCTCAGGCAGGCGAACGAGCGACTCGCCGCTTCCTGGAGTTCTTCGCAGCTCATATTCGGAATCGCGGCACGCGTGAAGCATACGCCCGCGCCGTCGGCCAGTTCTGTCGGTGGTGCGACGACTACGGCATTCCGCTGGAACGTGTGAAGCCGCTCATCGTGGCAGCTTATATCGAACAACTCTGCAACCGTATGAGCGCTCCGACGGTAAAGCTGCATCTGGCGGCGATTCGGATGCTCTTCGATTACCTGGTGACAGGACATGTGCTCGAAGGAAACCCGGCATCCTCCGTGCGCGGCCCGAAGCATGTGGTGAAGAAAGGCAAAACGCCGGTCCTTTCCGCGTCTGAAGCCCGACAACTGCTGGATGCCATCGACACGCGCACCATCATCGGTTTACGGGATCGAGCGCTCATCGGACTGCTGGTCTACAGCTTCGCTCGCGTCTCTGCCGCCATCGGCATGAACACTCCTGACTATTACAGCCAAGGCCGACGAATGTGGTTTCGGCTGCATGAAAAGGGAGGCAAGTATCATGAGGTTCCGGCGCATCACAACGCCGTGGAGTACCTCGATGCCTACCTGGAAGCTGCGGGGGTGACGGAGCAAACGAAGCTCCCCCTATTCCGTACGCTTGACCGCTGCCGTGCCTTGACTGGCAACCGCATGCACCGCACTGACGTGCTGCGAATGATTAAGCGCCGGGCCTTCGCTGCGAATCTTCCGGCCTCCACCTGCTGCCACACCTTCCGCGCGACAGGGATAACGGCTTATCTCGAATGCGGCGGCTCGCTGGAAAAACTCCCGCCGCAATGCACGTCAAGCAGCAATCTATTCGGCCTCATCGGAGTCAGTTAGACTTCCGATGGCCACGCTTCTGGAGTTGGCAGCGTGGTGTCGGCAACATTCTCCCTGTGTTCAAGGAAGAGAGCCATGCGGGAAGACCACAGACGAACTGCTGAACAGGGGGGGCGAAACAGCTTCGCCTGAATCGGTTGTGGGAGCGGATGACGGAGGCCGATCGACGGGAAGTCGGTCAGATTCTGGCACAGATGATTGCTCAAACGATCCCTCCTCCCGAACGGCAGGAGGTGTCGCATGAGTAGTCAGCACGCGACGATGAAGGGCCACGACACTCAGACGTGTCGGCCGTTGCCCGCGTTAGCAACTTCCAGGAAGATTCAACCTTGTCATCAGGAACGACTTGCGATTGTCTATGTGCGGCAGTCCACGCAGCAGCAAGTGCTCGACAATCGGGAATCCACGGCTCGTCAATATGCTCTGGTTGACCAGGCCGTCCAGTTGGGCTGGTCGCCCGATCAAGTGGAAGTCATCGATGACGACCAGGCGTCGAGCGGCGCGACGGCAGAGGGCCGGCAGGGGTTCCATCGACTGTTGGCCGAGGTCGGTCTCGATCACGTCGGCCTCATTCTCGGCATCGAACTGAGTCGGCTGGCCCGGTCGAACAAAGACTGGCATCAACTCATTGAGTTGTGCGGAATCTTCCGCACGCTGCTCGCCGACCAGGACGGCTTGTACGATCCCACGGACTACAACGACCGTCTGCTGTTGGGTCTGCGGGGCATGATGAGCGAAGCCGAACTGCATGTCCTCCGCGGCCGCATGTATCAAGCCGCGCTCAACAAGGCCTGCCGCGGCGAACTCGTGATCCTACCCCCGATCGGCTATGTGAAACGCCACTCGGGAGAGTTGGCCATCGATCCGGATGAGCAGGTGCAGAGCGTCGTGCATCTGATTTTCGAGACCTTCGATCGATTGGGGACGGTGCGTGGCGTGGCGCGTTTTCTGCACGAGCATGACATCAAGATGCCGATTCGCCCCCATGCCGGGCCAAACCGCGGGAACCTGGAATGGCGACGTCCCAAACGCGATGCGGTGCATACGGTTCTCACACATCCTCTTTATAAGGGGACCTATCGGTACGGCCACCGGCAAGTTGATCCGCGACGACGGAAGCCTGGCCAGTCCGGTTCAGGGCGGGTCGTGATGTCCCCGGAGGACTATCATGCCTTGATCGACGATCGCTGGCCCGCGTACATCACCGCGGAGCGATTCCAGAGAAACCAGGAACGGATCCGTGACAATCGAGTGCACGCCCATTCCAAAGGAGCGCCACGCGAAGGCGAGTCGCTCTTGGGAGGTCTGGTGATTTGCGGCCGGTGTTTTCGTCGCATGAACGTCAACTACAGCGGACAGGAGCAGTCGTTGCGATACTGCTGCCGGAGGGACGTGGAGACCGGGGCCGGCGGGGGTTGCCAGAGCCTCTCCGGTCGAGTTCTGGACGAGTTCGTGAGCCGAAAACTATTGGCCGCGCTGGAGCCAGCCGCGCTGGAACTCAGCCTCCTGGCGGCGGAGGACTTGGGACGGCAGCGCCAAGATTTGAACAAGAACTGGCAGCAGCGACTGGAGCGTGCCCGCTATGAGGCGGAGCGGACCAGGCGACAATACGACGCGGTGGAACCGGAGAACCGGTTGGTTGCCCGAGAACTGGAGAAGACGTGGGAGAGCAGTCTGCGCGACGTGCAAAGGTTGGAACAGCAGTATGCTCACTTTCGCCAGTCCCATTCGGACAGACTGACTGAAACCGAGCGGCAAGACATCCTCGCGTTGTCCCAGCAACTCCCCACGCTCTGGAATGCGGCGACGACAACGCCGCCGCAGAAGCAACGCCTTGTGCGACTGCTGGTCCAGCAGGTCGTGGTCAACGTGCAGGGAAGAACTGATCGCGTCGAAGTCACTCTGGACTGGACCGGCGGGTTCACCAGCCGGCACGAGCTGAATCGACCGGTGTTGCGCTACGATCAGATCGCGGATTACGACCGCCTGATCGCTCGCATCGAGGAACTGCGGAGCACCGGGTTGGCATACGGAACCGTCGCCGAACATCTCAACCGGGAAGGATTCCACCCACCGAAACAGACTCCTCGATTTCATGCGGATCTGGTGAGCGCCCTGGTGCGGCGACACAACCAGACGCCCGTCAACTCTCGATCCCGCATTCCCGCACGACTCCTCAAAGAGAACGAATGGTTGGTGATCGACCTCGCCCGGGAGTTGGGGATGCCGAAGAACACGCTGCATGCGTGGATCAGACAAGGCTGGGTGCATGTCGTGCGACAACTGCCCGGTTATCGAGGACGACTCATCTGTTGGGCCGACGCGGACGAACTCGATCGTCTTCGCCGGCTCGAACAGACGAACCGAGGCTGGTGGGATCCGCCTTTGCCGTTGGATCTGATCACTCCCAGGGCGCCTTCCCCCGGCTGATCCCGGTCTGCCGATCACCACAGAGCCGGCCCCAGCGCTTGCCCTGCGGGCCGAACAGGAATTTGCTTGACACAACACACCGCCGCCATGGCCAACCCTCGAATGGCGCCTACGGCAACTGGACGATCACCCGCAATGCCCGCCTGTCTGCTCGGAAATCGAACACGATCGTCGTCCTGTGCTGGTCAGAAACAATCCCGTTGCGCACGGCCGACAGCGTCTGCTATGGATCGCATAAAGTGGGATATGCGAAGCAAAAGCAACATGGAGAGCGGTCGCGGCGACTGCGACCAGGAACACCGCGGCGTTCCGTCGGGAATCGTCGTGCCTGTCCGCAAGCTCGCGCCGCCCGCCTTCGGCGGACGACCGCACGGATCGAGTCAGGACGTGCGGAGATTGATCCAGCAAGGCGTCCAGGGTTGGCTGCGCAAGACGCCGTCCGCGGCGACGCGGGACGGCTACGCGAGGGATGTGGGTCAGTTCCTGGACTTCCACGGCATCCCGCGATCGGACTGCGAGAAGTTGACTTCGGTGCTGCCGGCGCACGTCGCGGCCTGGCGCGACCATTTGCGGAATCAAGGCGCCATGAACAGTACCGTTCGCCGCAAGCTGACCGCTCTGCGGTCGCTGTTTTCGTACCTGCAGATTTACGGGTACGCGGGCGCCAATCCAGCGCATGGAAAGTTTGTGAAGGCTCCCTGCGTGCCTCGCGACGGCAAGACACTCGGGCTGTCGCCCAGTGATTGCCGCCGCTTGCTGGATGCGCCGCTCCCGGCCTCTCCCGTCGGCTTCCGTGACCGGGCCTTACTGGGTGTGTTGGCCTACTCCGCCTGCCGGGTGGGCGAACTCGTGCAACTGAAAGTCGGTGACTTTCAGACCCACGGTGAGCATCGGGTGCTGCGAATCTACGGCAAAGGCGGCAAGGAACGGACGGTACCGCTGCATCTCGAAGCGGTCGAACGGCTGACATCCTGGATCGCGATGGCCGACATCGCCGCCGACCGCTCAGGCCCGTTGTTCCGCGCGATGCAGACACCCCGCGGCGGCGGGCGCGACGGTTTCCGTACGGAGTTTCTCACCACCCGCGCCGTGGAGCAACTGATGCGTCGATACGTCGAGGCTCTGACGCTCGATCCCGGGGTGACGGTTCACTCGCTGCGCGTGACGGCCTTGACCACCGCCCGTGAACGCGGAGCCGACATCATTGACCTCCAGGATTTCGCGGGACATGCGGACCCGCGCACCACGCTGACCTACATCCGAGCAAGAGACCGGCTTTCAAAATCCCCGACGTATGTCCTCAACTACTGAAACTACTGACCGTTCCACGTTCCTTTCAGCATGAACAGTTCTGACAAAGGAGGCAGTATGGCTGGCCCTTGGAGCACGCCCAGCGCATCGCTGCCCACGAATCGGCGCGATCGACGAAACTCTACGACCGGACGAGCGATGCCGTGAGCCTGGACGAGATCGAGCGAATCGTGATCTAAGACCGAGGGCCGGTGGCAATGTGGTCGGTGATCGCGACAGACCCGGAATGTGGTGCGGGAACTGCGAGTTTCGGCTAGCCTGCACGTCCAAATGAATAGCCCGGCAGACATGCCGGGCTAGGTTCTGTGCTGAGCCGGTCTTCTGAAACTATGATAGACCGATCATTTGCACCGAGAAATCAAGAAGGTGCAGCGTCTCAAATGGAAAGGACACCACTGACGAGGGATCGGCGGGTATGCCTTCGGTGCGGAAGCGGCGTACCTCCAGTCGAACGGGTGTTTCTATCGGTGGTGATTCCGTGCTTTAACGAGGAGGAAGGCCTCGGTGTCTTGCATCATCGCGTTCACGGCGTCTGCGAAAGCATCGGCGAAACTTTTGAAATGGTCATGGTCAATGATGGCTCCACCGACGGAACCGGCGAGGCCTTGATCCGATTGGCCGGTCGCGCTCCGAATATCGTCGTGGTGAACCTCTCCCGTAATTTCGGACATGAACGAGCGCTGTTGGCTGGACTCACCGTGTGTTGCGGCGCGAACATTCTGATTCTTGATGCCGATCTTCAGGATCCGCCGGAATTGCTTCCGGAGATGCTTCGCCTGATCCAGGCGGGCGCGGATGTCGTCTATGGACGACGACGGGCACGGATGGGGGAGACGTGGTTCAAGCGAGTGACGGCGTGGGCGTTCTACCGGGTTTTCGACTTCCTGAGTGACGTGGCAATTCCAAGAGATACGGGACATTTTCGACTTCTTCGGCGACGGGTCTTGGATGTCGTGCTCGAAATGCCCGAACAACGCCTTTACTTGCGAGGGCTGATCAGCTGGGCGGGCTTCCGACAGGTGCCCATCGACTACGACCGTGCTCCACGGCTTGTCGGCGCCGGTAAATGGCCATTGAAGAAAATGTTGGGGCTCGCAGGTGACGCGATCACCGGATTTTCCATAAAGCCCATGCGATTCGTCTGCTGTCTGGGAGCAGTATGCGCAGCACTCGTGCTCGGAATTGCGGGCTGTTGGCTTGCATTGCCAACCGGTGATCGCAGCGCGAACGAGTTGCCGATCGTCATATCGCTGATTGCTATCCTTTTCGGCTTTCAATTCAGCTCGTTGGCGGTGATCGGCGAGTACATTGGAAGGATCTGGGAACAGTCGCGGGGGCGACCGCTTTTCGTGATCGAGAGCGTTGTGCCGTCATCCCTCAGGAGCGATGCGCATCCTGGTCAGGTGACTCGCCGAGACTGAGCCACGTAAACAAATGAATCTTGCCGCCCTTCACTAAGCGAGCCAATGACTGCCAAGGCCGCCCAATCGTCCGATAGCCGGATCCGTAGGTTCGCAAGTTAGGAGAATTCGCGTGATGGCGAGCTTACGCTGTCGCGAATGCACGGCTACATCGAGCCGGGCACGGCCGGCAGGCTCCCGTCAGTTGCTGTCATAGATTGACGGCGATGTCCAGCAAGCCGCCCAAACCGGCCGGGCGAACAGAGCGGGCCAGACTCGTCCGCAATCGTTGTGCGTGCCCGTTCCATCTGCCGACAAGAACCGTTCATTGCCTCTCAGCCGTTACAAGGCCGAGTCGAGAATAACTTACTTGGGCGACAGGATGGCTCATCCACAGGTTCCAAACCGTCCGCGCACGGTGGTTCGCCAGGGAGACGGCGAAGCTCCCCAGATCGATACCGATGAGGTCGTCGCCGACCCAAGGCTCACGCCCGATCCGAAACGGGCTGAGTCCGTAAGGGCCGCAGGCGACGTGCCAAGCTCGACTGTTGCGCCAACGAACCAGATCTTTCTTCAGTTCCGATGGAGCCCAAGGCAGGGAGGCCAGTGCCACGGACGGCCACACAATTCCGTCGGCTAGCCCGACGGGACCGAACGCGCTGTACCCGTTAGGGGAGTCGCCGGAGCTGATGCCCCACCAGCCGCCTTCGGAGTGGTGATACGTGAGTTCGGCGCCAGCAGCCCGTCTGCAGAACCCTCGATTGAGCAACGCGGCCCTGCGCGCGTTCAGGGACAGGTCGACGCCGTCGCGGAAAACAAACCCCTCCAGGTCATGCCAATTCATGCCGTACTGCGAAGTGAAGAGCGGGTGCTGAGCGTTCAAAACCCGTCCCACTGCGGACTCCTGCCAGTCGACGGCCGTGTTGAACCAGATCTCGGGTTCGATGCCGCGCTGCGATCCGATGGCGAGGAAATAGAGCATCGCCATTTCGCTGGACGTGGTGCCGGCCGGAGCGAGGAATCCCTCCTCCGGCGTCCAGCCCAACGACAGCACTCTCTTTCCGCTCTGCGGATCCGTGATCAGGAATTCCTGCCAATCGACGCGATCTAAGAGGCGCTCAGCCAGTTCCCGCGCGCCCCCGCCGAAGGCCATGCCGGCCGTCATGGCACCGTTGGCGCAGATCGCATGATCCAGAGTGCTGACTTCCGATGCCGTCCACCGCTCTCCGTTCCGCCAGTCGACGAAATGGTACAGGACGCCTTTATGGCAAGGAACCTCGTCAACAATGAATCGTAAAGTACGCTCAGCGCGACGAGCCGCCTCCTCATGCGTCAGATAGCCCAGCCGAACCCACTCGGGGAGCAGAGTCAGGTAATAGCCGACGGAGGCGACGGACGATGGCGACGCAGTGTCCGCAGAAGGCCGCCCTCCTTCGCGGTTCGGCGCTCGATCGAGGATCAATCCCGAGTCAGGATGGCGGTGCGTCTCAAACCACCGGAATGCCCGCTGTCCAAGATCCTCAAGAATCGCATCCGGATCATCGGCAAATCGATCTGTCTTTGAGAGACCGATTTGGGCGATTCGCAGCTCTCCCCTGCGATGCTCAACATCAAGGTGATCTCCATCAAATCCGATGGTGAGTTCGCGGAGTTCTGTTAGCTCCACACCGCCGAACGCATCCAAGGGGATTACCACATCCGTGAACCCGCGGGACCTCAAGGCACAAACTTCCTCAGGACGGATGCGGACCAGGCAGTCGTGCGTTCTCGACCCGCTCTTCAGTTCGACTCGCCACTCGGGCGGTGTCTGTAGAACTCGCAGGATCAGATTCCCATCTTCGAACCGAGAAAAATCAGTAGTCGACGTTCCCGCCGCGAGACGCAGCCACCACCCGACGCGCCCCTGATTGACCGAGTAGTTCAGCGCCAATGCCCCCACTGCCCCGTACCCGTCGGGCAGCTCGACCTCGCGCCATTCCTCAGTGATCCTGTCACCATGGGAGGTATGCGCATCACGAAACACGCCGCAGCGCGTGTTTCCGGAGAGCGCCGCGTGATCGCTGGCGGCATCGAAGCGAACTAAGATCGGTCCTCGAAACGACGTAGGCGGCGGTGTCTCCGCGCTCAGCGGAGA
>JACDCM010000496.1 GCA_013817545.1 Gemmatimonadaceae bacterium
GCGAAGATTGTAGCGCGAGCTTTACCGCGGAACTGCAAAAGGATGTGCAGGAAGAGCAGGGAAGCATGACTGTTTGACTCTGGCAACGCGGGCCGGAAAGCATAATTTTGGTTGTCAGGCCTCTCCCACCCTAACAGAGATTCCTTGCCAGCATCGAGAATTGCATCCGTAGCAGCAAAGTTGCTGGTTGGGCTTGCTGGCGATCGTGCTCGTCGCCACCGCCTACGTCTTCGCTCAATCCGAGCGGTTGCTCCGCCGAGGGCATGAAATACCTCTCGTGCCCCTAACCGTAGCGTACTCCGCGGCTGCCGACAGCGTCGAAGGGTGCCGCATGGCGATCATCGTGGGCTGCCTGGAAGGATGCCACGGACAGCAGGGTGAAGGCGGATCTGAAGACGCTCCAGGAATATTTCGCGCGACGGCTCCAACACTATCGGAGGTCCTGCCGAACTACAGCGATCCGGAGCTGGTCCGGCTCGTTCGCTTCGGGGTGAAACGGGATAGCATGACCGCCGTGGGGATGCCCTCGGCCACGTTCTATCCTATGAGCGATGCCGACCTCAGCAGGGTGATCGGATACCTGCGGCAACGGCCCGTCATGCCGCCCGTGCCTCGATCGCGCGAGGTCATGTTCGTCGGGCGCCTGGCGCTCGCTCTGGGAAAGTGGCAGACCTCGGCCGATGCGGTTGACGAAACTCGGCCGCGGTGGGGACACTTGCCACGTATCACTCCAGTCGAACGTGGGCGCTACATCGCCAGCATCGTGTGCTCCGAATGTCACGGCCTCGACATGCAGGGCGATCCCGAGATTATGAAATCACCGCCTCTGAGCGTGGTGCGCGGCTACCGCATCGACCAGTTCCGTCACCTTCTGCGCACCGGTGAGCCGATCAGCGGCCGCGACCTCGGCATCATGAGCATCACATCGCGCCGGGCATTCGTGTATTTCACGGACGACGAAGTGGCCGATCTGTACGACTACCTTCGCGCCCAGCCTGTCGTGGCCCGGCTGAAAGCCGGTAATTGGATTAGCTCGCGCTCCTCATCGCGGCATCGCAGTAACAGATCATACCGTGTGGCGGCCCGTTCGTCACTAAATGTTCGCGCTGAGATTCGCAGGGACGCAACTCATTGGGCCAGTTCACTGTCACATGATGACTACAGAGAACTGACAGGACCCAGCCAGTGATTCGCAGTTCCCAACTTCCGAAATCCTCAAGCCCGCATGCAACTCGCAAGATTACGCACCACGCAACTGTTAGCGGCGCTCTTCGCTGTTAGCGTTTGCCAGGCGCGAACAACGCAGGCACAGGGAGTCGCGGACGCGAACGCGAGTGTGCCCTTCGATGCCTTCCCCGGCGGGCTCAGCGATCGGTACCGCTTCAATCTTGCGAGGCTTTTCTTCGCGTCCTCCGAAGCGGCCGCGGCTGACCAGCGCGCTCTAGTCGCCGCGCTCGAGGCTTTCGCCAGAACCAGCGCGTTCGTTACTCGCACCGGCGACAGCATGTTCGAGTCGCTGCAACGCTCCGATTCACTTACCGGCGCGGTAAACAGGCAAGCGGCTTACCTGTCGCTCCGAACGGCGGTCGACACTCGCGACGTTGCTGCGCAGCGTGCGCTGGATTCGCTCGGCGGGGTGGCCGATCCAATCATCGCAGCGTTCCGCTCGACGCTGGCCGCGATTGATGACGCAACTCTCGCGCGCCTGATGCGCGAGCGGCCAGACCTCAGGAAATACGCCTTCGTCATACAGTCGGCGCGGCGCGAGCGAGGACACATTCTGAGTGCAGACGAAGCCGAGGTGTACCCCGCGCTCGCTGGTCACGCGATAGGCTGGCAATCGGCGCTGCTTCGCACGACGATCGCCAGCACGCCGTACGATTCGGTCCGAACACCGCAGGGCTACCGGGACATGCGTCGCAATTCCAATGAACTATTGAGCTCGCCCGACCGCTCCATCCGCGAAGCGGGATTCCGGACTTCGCACAAGGCCCTCGAGTCGCGCCGGGATATTTTCGCGTTCGGTCTCGTTCGCACGGCAACGGCACGCAACGCATTGGCGCGCGTGCGCCGCTACGCCGACTATCCCGAGGAGTCGTACGCGGACAGGTATCTCACCACCGCCCAGGTTCGACTGACGCTTGATCAGCTTGCCTCAGCGGCCGACGTCAATCGCCGGTATGAACGTGCGCAGATTGCGTGGGTCAAACGCGTCGCTGGATACGACACGGTGCATAGCTGGGATATTACCATGCCCGAACCGGGAACGCCGGTGCCGAGGTTCACCATCACGGAAGCGTCGCGCGTGATCCAGGCGGCGACGAGTGTATTGGGCAAGGACTACGCTCGCGAGATGGCTGCATTGCTGGATCCCGCCAATGGCCGGCTGGATCTCATCCCGCGTGATAATCGAATAATCCGTCCGGGCTTTTCAACTGGCTCCGTCGGCTACCCCAGCACGTTCTTTCAGGGACGCTTCGAAGGCTTTTTCCCTGATCTGATAATTCTCGCACATGAAGGCGGACACGCCGTTCAGAACATGTTGATGACCGAGGCTGGTGTGCGCCCCGTGTACTCCGCCGGCCCAGCCTACTTCACCGAGTCTTTCGCCGCGTTCAACGAGCTCATGGTGAGTGACTATTTGGCAAAAACCGCCAAGACACCCGCGACTCGGCGGTATTACCTGCGCCAGTTTCTGGATCAGTCCACCGAGATCTTCAAGACCGCGAGGGAGGCAGCGTTCGAGCAAGCCCTGTACGACAGCGTGGCAAAGTCTGCGGCTTTGGGACCCGACCAACTCGAGGCGATGATGCAGGGAGCAGGAAGTCGCTACTCCGTCTGGTTCGGCGTGGATAGCGCGGCCCGGGGTGAGCGAACCATGGAGTGGGTAAACGCACTTCAGTTTTTCACTCGGCCCCTGTACCGCGTCAACTATGCGTACGCGAAGCTTCTGGCTCTCTCGTATTTCGACCAGTAC
>JACDCM010000497.1 GCA_013817545.1 Gemmatimonadaceae bacterium
CCGTTGCACTGAAAGCTGGTTTATGGTATCTGGTTCCCGTTCCCTGATCTGCCGCAGCGATGCCTGACACGTCTTTCAACCCTCGCCGGTACGCCTTCCTTACCGCCGAGTGGCGATGGCTGGCCATGCTCAACTACTCCATGGATCCGGCTGTACTTGAGCCCTTCGTTCCTCGGGGGACAACGCTGGATAGCTGGAACGGCGAAACCCTGGTCAGTGTCGTCGGCTTTCGCTTTCTCCGAACGCGGCTACTCGGAGCTCCCCTCCCAATGCACCGCGATTTTGACGAAGTGAATCTGCGCTTCTACGTTCGCGCTATCTCGAATGGCGAGACCAGGCGTGGTGTGGTTTTCATTCGCGAAATCGTTCCTCGTCGCGCAATCGCGCTCGTTGCGCGGTTAGCCTACAACGAACCGTACATCGCACTTCCAATGCGAAGCGTGACACCGCCACCGCGTTCATTCCCGCTCGTGGACCGCGAACCAGGGCCGGTGGAATACGCCTGGAGACATGGGCGACGGTGGAACAGGTTGGCCCTGGAAACGACCGGCACTCCAACCATCCCCGAGCCAGGAAGCCAGGAAGATTTCATCACAGAGCACTACTGGGGGTACACTCGGCAACGCGACGGCGGCACCGTCGAGTATCAGGTGGACCATCCCCGATGGCGCGTCTGGCAAACGCGTGAGCCACGGCTGGAGTGTGACGTGGCCGCTCTGTATGGCGACCAATTTGTCGACGCTCTTGCTGCTCATCCGAGGTCGGCGTTCTTGGCAGAAGGGTCTTCCATAACGGTTTACGCTCCCCGACGGCTGTAAACTTCGACGTCTCCATGCGCGACAAAAAGGCGTGTAGTTGCTCTGCGCACTTTACTGAGTCCGGTATACGTTTTGCCATATTATGAGAATCCAGCTAACCAGGATTTTGCGACATGGCAAGCAGCACCCGGCTCACTCTTGATCGTTCGTCAGGCGGTGCTGTTTCCCCGCCCACAACGGGTACCGAACGCTCCCTCGGGGATCTGTTCAAGCGGCTAAGTACGGACGCGGCCGAGCTGCTCCGCCAGGAAGCGGATCTCGCCAAGTTCGAGATCCGGGAAACGGGAGCAACGCTGGCCCGTGATGCCGCCAAGTTGAGCGTCGCCTTCGCCATGGGTCTCGCTGGCGTTCTTTCGTTCGCGGCATTTCTCGTGGTCGCCCTCGGAGACGCCCTCGACAACTACTGGTTGGGAGCGCTTTTGGTGGCTGTGGCGTTTCTCGCGGCGAGCGGCATCCTGGTCAAGAACGCGCTGGACGACATCAAGAAGAGGGGTCTGAAGCCGCAGGCGACTATCAGTACTCTGAAAAAGGATGTGGATTGGGTGAAGAGCGAGGCGAAGGAGCTCAAGCGCGAGCTGACGAAGTAGCAACACCAAGTGGTTCGTATCGTTCATAAAGGAGGCACAGTGAATACTCAGAATGACGAGCAAATCAACTTCCAGCGCGGGCAGGGGTTCGGTGCGACGACACCGTCCGGCCGGATGCAGGGTGAAGGCATGGTGGACCAGGTAAAGGGCAAGGTTCAGGAATTATCGGGTGAAGTCCGCGACAAGGTTCAGGATCTCTCCGGTGAAGTCAGAGACAAGGCTGGCGAACAAATTTCTTCTGGTTTGAACAGGGGCAAGGCGCGCACGGCCGACACACTGCGCGATGTCGCCCAGTCGCTCAGACAATCGAGCCTGCAGCTGGGTGGCGAGAGCGAGACAGACGTGAGTCGTTACGTGGAGAGAGCAGCAAACGGGATGGAGCGCGTTTCGAATTATCTCCAGCGAACTGACGTCGCGGAACTCGTCGATGGCGTGGAGGATTTCGCCCGCCGCGAACCGATGCTTTTCGTGGGCGGCGCCTTCGCGCTCGGTCTCCTGGGCGCACGTTTCCTCAAGAGCACACAGCGTCAAGCGGGAAGCAGGTCGTTGGGTGCTCGTGACGAGTATACAGGCCGCTACGAAACTCCTGCGCTATACGGCGGCCAGACGCAGGTGTCGGTGCGGGCCGCGGACGACCTGCCGGTGCGAGAGCCAGGCCAGTTCACGTCGAGAGAGTAGCAATGCCCGAACGCACTGTGGAGCCGATAGACTGGGGCCGCGCGAGCAGCGGTGATCCCCGTTTTGAGAAGGATCGAACGGGTACGCCGGAAGCTACTGACAAAACGGCCGCTCTACGGCTGAGCATTCAGACCACACGCGACCGGATGAGCGAAACGCTTGATGAGATTGGAGAGCGACTCAATCCGGAGCATCTAAAAGAGCAGGTTAAGGATAGTATCCACGACGCTACCATAGGAAAGGTGAAGATCATGGCGCAGAATGTTACCAACAGAGCGATGGATACCGAGCGCAGCCTCGTGCGTGCGATAAGTGAGAACCCAATTCCCGCTGCAATGGTTGGAGTCGGACTCGGATGGCTTGTCATGAATGCCAGGAAGAGCTCGAGACCAATGCGGGGGACTTACCCGAACTTCGATGCGCCCGGCTATCCGAGTACTTCGAGTCGCAGTTATCCCTACACGGACGACGCACGCTTCGGTTCAGCGGAAGGCAGCGCGGGCGGCACAGACGGAGTACGCCAGCGCGCGGATCACATAGTGAGCGACGTGAAAGACAAGGCAGGCGAGCTAGCCGATCGCGTGCAACATGTGGCATCGGATGTAAAGTCGGAAACGCTGCACCAGGCGGATCGTCTGGGTGATCGCTTTGATGAAAGCCCGTTGGCGCTCGGAGCAATTTCCGTGGCCATAGGTATCGCGGTTGGCCTTGCACTCCCCGCGACACAAAAGGAATCGGCACTCATGGGAGATACCCGCGACCGGTTGGTTGACCGTGTGCGAGGAGCTGCGTCGGAGACCAAGCACAAGGTCCAGAACGTTGCGGGCCGCGTTCTCGAAGACGCGCAGAGCACCGCCAAGCAGGCAGCGCGCGACGAAGGGTTGACTC
>JACDCM010000136.1 GCA_013817545.1 Gemmatimonadaceae bacterium
GATGCCTGAGTGCAGCATGGATGCCTCCGAGAGAAAGGTCCTGTCCAGCTTAGCGGAGCTGATACTCTCTGGAAACATCAAATCGTTCCAGCGGACGCGCTAAAGCGCGCCGCTGGACTCAAACGTTAGCTAGCAAAACAGTCGTAGGATGTCATGGCCTACTTCCTAGATCTTTTCTCGCCGGAGACATATGAGGCTTTCACGCGCTCGCCGCGGAACATCTCGGGCTTCCGTAGCCGGCAGCGCGGCATGGCGGGACGCGTACAGCCGGGAGACAAACTGGTCTGCTACCTGACCAAACTTTCACGTTGGATCGGCATCCTTGATGTTGTATCTGGGGCCTTCGAGGACGACTCGCCGATCTTCTATCCTGAGAGTGATCCATTTACCGTCCGCTTTGCGGTACGAGCGGAGATCTGGCTGCCCGTCGAAAAGGGCGTGCCGATCCACGAGGATCGAATCTGGGACACTCTTACCTTCACAAAGGGACAGTACAAGGGTACCTCAACCTGGACTGGTAAGATCCGCACCAGCCTAGGAAGGCTCGAGGAGTCTGACGGTGCTCATATTGAGCGCGCGCTTCGTGAGCAAGCTGCGGGGGGCGCTGACTACGCCGTTAATAATGATGAGTGGAAAAAACTCTCAACTCATCGAATCCGACGCGCCGACAAAGATGTGACCGTCACGGTACCTGTCGACAGTGAGCCGGATCCACTGGTTCATCCAATTCCTCAGTCGGAGGCAAGGGAGTCGATTCGCGTCCAGGCGCTGTTGGCCGAGATCGGGTCGCGAATGGGAATGCAGATATGGTTGCCCCGGAACGATAAAGCCAACGTTGAAGCCGAATGGCGCGGCGATCACCCTGCGGTGCTTGATCGCCTTCCTCTCAACTACGATGACACCACGCTAAGAACGATCGAACAGATCGATGTCTTGTGGTTGAAGGGCCGTGCCATAAAGCGCGCATTTGAGGTGGAACACACTACTTCTATTTACTCTGGAATCTTGCGGATGGCTGATTTGCTTGCGCTTCAGCCAAACATGGATATTCGGTTGCACATCGTTGCGCCCATTGGCCGGCGCGATAAAGTGTTTCAGGAGCTTAGGCGTCCAGTGTTTTCACTCCTGGACCGTGGCCCTCTCTCGGAAAGCTGTACCTACCTCTCATACGACAGTGTACGGGAACTTTCCGACCAACCGCATCTTGCACATCTCGCTGATTCCGTCCTTGATGAGTATGAGGAGGATGCGGAAGGATAGTTGTTCGCCGCAGCTAGCTAACGAAACGTGAGACTGTGTAAACTCCTTGGTATCGATGTTGTAGAAATCGAATGTACGGAATGGAGCTAGTGATCGTTCGTTGTGATCCTGGTTCATCTGTGTGCAATGTGTCGCGTGACCAAGCCGATGCGTTCGCGAAACGGGAGCGGGCCCACGCTCAGGGGAGTGCCGCCATCATCCGCGGCACGCCGTGGAGCGTGATGACTCGCCTGAGGTTGTATGCGAGCACCGTCAGGCTGAATTCCGCTCCGACCTTCTCCAGCCCCTTCATCAGAAAGTAGCCCTGGTCCATCCACCGTTTCATCGAACCGAAGGGATGCTCGGCGAGAGCGTTGCGGCGTTAGTAAAGCTCGGGCTGCGCCTTCAGGCGCTGCTCCATCGCCTCGAGTACCGGCTCGTTCACCCAGCGCGTGATGCGGCGCGACTGGTGGCTCCGTGTACATCGGCTTTTCAGCGCGCACCGCCCACATGCCGGCGTGCTGTAGTAGCGCATCCCACGCCCCTGTTCCACCGTCGAGAAGCGGTACGTCAAGATCTCCCCTGCGGGACACTGATAGCGATCTCCGGCTGCGTCATACGCGAAATCATCTTTCGTAAAGAGACCGTGCTTCGCGTTCGCCGATGTACGCGGCCGTGGCACCATGGAACAGAGCTGCGCATGGCCGCGAGGGAATTGACGTACTGAGTGGTCCGTAGTCAAACGCAACCGGTTGTTCGAGGTTGGAATGGCAAGTCCTTGCTCATTTGGGAGCAACGTCGATGGGTCATTTTGGACTCCCTTCGCCATAACTCGCCTGGACTTCAACGGCACTCGAGCGCCTCTGGTGCATTTCCCGTGACGGTGTCATGTTGGCAAACACGAGCGCCCGCCATCGAGTATCCGACTCGAGGCTTGAGTTACGCCTTCACAGGGGGAAACACATGCGTGTTTTATCGTGGCGTCGAGCAGGCACACTCGCAGCGGCGCTGGTGTTCGCCGTCGCGTCCATGCGGGCTCTTGGCGCGCAGACAGGATCACTGCAGGGCAGGGTCACCGACACGAGCGGAACGGCCATCGTCGGCGCCTCGGTGACGGTGGATGAGACCACGCTCCGGTCAACGGCCTCGGCGCGAGGACTGTACATGCTTACCGGCGTCCCGGTCGGCTCACGCGTTCTGCGCGTCCGGGCTCTCGGCTTCGTACCAGAGTCGCTCCTGGTGACTGTGGCGCCAGGGCAGATCACGGATTTCGACGTCACCCTTAGCCGTACGGCAAGGCAGCTCGCATCGGTTCTTGTCGTCGTTGGCTCCCGCGCCCGACATACGGCGGCCGAGGAGCTGGCGGTGCCGGTGGACGTATACACCGCTGAAGAGATAGCGCGGTCGGGTTCCACGGAGACCTCGCAGGTGCTCGCGACCCTCTCTCCCTCGGTCAATTTCCCCAAACAGGCGGTCACCGACGCTACGGAGATAGTGCGCCCGTTCACGCTGCGCGGGTTGTCGCCCGACCATTCGCTCGTCCTTATCAATGGTGTGCGCCGCCACCAGACATCGATCCTCAACGTGTTCTCCAACGGGTCGGCTCCCGGTTCGAGCGGCGTGGACCTCAACGCTTTTCCCTCGAGCGCCATCGAGCGCATCGAAGTGCTGCGCGACGGCGCGTCCACGCAGTACGGCTCCGACGCGATTGCCGGTGTGGTGAACCTGCTGCTCAGGGAAGGCGAGTTCTCGCCGTTCATCAACGCAAGCGTCGGCCAGTACCGCCCGGGGGGAGCCTATGAGAACGACGGTACCTCGGCGGACATGAACGGCGGCGTCGGCTTGCCGTTGGGTCGCGGCTCGCTGAGTCTTTTTGGCCAGGTGCTCGATCGCAAGTCCACTAACCGGGCGTGCCCTGATGGGAGCTTTCCCGACCTCCAGGGAGTGAGGGATTCGGTGGCCAATTGCCGTGTCGTCTTCAAGCGAACTGGTGTGCGACAGCCGAATGTGCACTGGGGCGACGGCCGGGAGCGAGATATCCACACGTTCGCCAACCTGAAGCTCCCGGTTAACGAAGCTGGCACCACGGAGGTGTACGCGTTCGGCGGCTACTCCGACCGCGAAGGCACAGGCAATGGATTTTTTCGCAAGCCGCAGAACTCACGCAACTGGCCGGAGATCTATCCGCTGGGGTTCCTCCCGGAGTTCCGTCCGAGCGTCATCGACTACTCCGCCGCTGGCGGCGTTCGCTCGAACAGCATGGGCTGGGCGATGGACTTCGGCGCCTCGTACGGATTCAACAGCTTCGACTTCAACCTGCGAAACACCCTGAACTCGTCGCTCGGGCCCAGCCTGTCGCAACCGACCGCACCCGGCCCGGATGGCGTCCTCGGTACCGCGGACGATCCCGGAATTCCCAACCAGACCAGCTTCGACGCTGGCGGCCTGAGACGGGGGGAGTTCAACGCGACGGCAAACATCTCGAAGCTCATGGACGTCGGACTTTTCCGGGAGGTAAACGTCGCGATCGGCGCGGCGTTCCGGCGCGAATCGTACGAGGTCGTCGCGGGCGAACGTGCTTCGTACATCAACGGCTTTCACAAGACGGCGGACAGCTCGGGGATCGCGCAGGGAGGCTCGTCAGTTTTCCAGGGCTTCGCACCCACGGACGCGAGCACGAACGATCGCACGAACATCGGCGGGTACGTGGACCTCGAGACGAACCTGTCGCCCAATCTGCTCGCCAACGCCGCGGGGCGATTCGAGCGCTACAGCGACTTTGGCAAGAAGATCACAGGCAAACTCGCCATGCGGTACCAGGCATCGACGCAGCTCGTGCTGCGCGGGGCGGCCAGCACAGGATTCCGGGCGCCGGGACTCGCACAGAGCTGGTACAGCCACACTACCACCGCTATCCAGAACGGCGTGCTCGTGGAGATTGGCAACTTCCCGGTGACCAACCGGGCATCCCGGATCTTCGGCGCCAAGCCGCTCAAGGAAGAGACGTCGGCAAATCTGAGCGCTGGGCTCGCCTACTCGCCGCACCGAAACGTGAACGTCACGGTGGACGTGTATCGCATCACCCTCAAGGACCGCATACTCCTCGGCGCCACATTCGACGGCACGTCGGACCCCGCGGTCGCCAGCATCCTCGCCGATTCCGGGCTCAACCTGATCGCCGGTGTGCAGTTCCCCACAAACGCGCTCGACACGAAAACCGACGGCGTAGACGTCGCTGGAAACTGGCTTGTACCAACGTGGAAGGGGACGATCGACTTCACCGCCGCGCTCAACTACACGAGGAACAAGATTACGCGCGTTGATCCGCTCCCGAGTATTCTCGAGGGAACCGGCACGACGTACACCAGCGCGCTCGACCTGGTCATCATCAACGCCATCGAGCGCAATCGGCCAGGCCGCCGGTCCTCGCTGACGGCCAACTACGCGGCCGGTCGCTTTCGGGCGATGGGGCGGGTTTCCGACTACGGAAGCTTCCGCGATGGAAGCCTGGACGGAATCGAGGACTTCGGGGGAAAGGTTCTGTTCGACACCGAGATCGGTTATCGCTTCGCTGGCGTCGCCCTCTCGCTCGGATCGAACAACTTGTTCAACACGTTTCCTGACGAGGTGAAGATCGCTGCGAACACGAACAACGGGACATTCATCTTTCCCGGGTCCTCGCCGTTCGGGTACAACGGCCGTTACGTGTACGTGCGGTCGGAGATTGTCCTGTCACGGTGAGGCAGTCAGGCAGCAGCTAACTCGCATGGCGGGAAAAGCACGGTGATGATTCCACCGTTGCGGCGGACGAGCGCAGTGGCTGCTGCCTAACGCGACCATATGAAATTGGAAGTCACTCCACGTCGCGGTGAGTGCCCGCGAAGCAGCGGTGGGCGCTCATGTCCCTTCTCACTCCTCATTGAATGATCAGCCGGTGTCACGCGCCTGCAGCGCTAGAACGATTCTCCGCCCGGTTCGCCTGGGCCGCTCAGTTTCGCTAACCGAAGAAGCGGCGGACCCGCGGATGGCCTACCCGATCGCGGGGGTGCTGAAAAAGCGGATTGAAAAACAGCTCGAGCGCATCACAGCGATTCAGAACCGGCTGTACGGGGGAGCAAAGCAGGCGCTGCTTGCGATGCCGAAGTGTCGGCAGGCGAGTCCATGGACCTATCGGGAAGCTCGGAAATCGAAGACGCCCTTCGACGAGTGGGGGAGCTCCTCGCGTACGGGGGGCACTCTTACGCGATCGTCATCCTCGGCGGTGCCGCGCTCAACCTGCTCGGCATTGTCGAGCGCCCGACGACTGACGTCGACATCCTGGCGTTCGCCAGCTACGAGGGAGGGAAATCCCGGCTGCTCCATGAGCCGCCGGATCCCATGCCGGCGCCGTTTCGGGAGGCGATCCGCAGCGTTGCTCGAGACCTCGGGCTCGACGAGGACAGGCTGAACGCGGGCCCGGCTATCCAGTGGCGCGCCGGGCTTCCTCCAAGCCTCCCTGACCGTGTGCAGCGGCGGGGCTACGATTCGCTCCACGTGGGTATCGTCGCTCGCTACGACCTGATCTTCTTCAAGCTCTTCGCTTCGGCCGACGCGCCGGGTCCGCTTAGTGTTCACTACCAGGATCTGCTCGCGTTGCGCCCCACTGCCGATGAGTTATCGTCGGCCGAGGAGTGGGTGCGGACGCAGGACGCCGCGCCGGAGTTCGCCGGTATTCTCGCAGAGGTGGTTCGCCATGCCCGCCACGACCTTGGAATCGATGACACGGCCCACGTCGGACGCGACCGCTAGGCTCGGCGCGCTGGCAGAGACACTGCGCACCGCCGCGCTCACCGTCCTCTGGCGGCAATGGCGGGCGGTCGGCGGCCAGACTGCGACGCGAGGCGCGGCGCAGGCGATCGTCGATCCGGAAGCGCTCGTGCTCCAGTCTCTCGCGATGACCGAAAATGAGCCGCGGCTTGCCGACATCCTGCATGACTGGACGCTTCTCAACTCCGATCTTCTTTCCGTGCAAAGGCTGAAGAACCTTGCGCCGGCCTACACAAAGGAGACGGCGGAGCGTCTCGCGTGGCTGGCCAGAGTGGTGACCGTGGAGGTGAAGGATCTGCGGTGGCGTTCCCTGTGCGCAGACGACCCGGTCAACCGCTCAGCAGCAGGGTCGGATCCGGAGATTCGCACGAACAAGCGCCGCGCCATTCGGGTCCGTCCGGAGGCGCCGGCCACCCTCGCACTTCGACTGCGACTCGGCTTCGGGGTAGGCGCGAAGGCCGACGTCCTGACCTTTCTGATCGGCACCTCTGGCGACGGCGCGACGGTCCGCGAGATTGCCGGCGCGACCGGTTATACCGTGGCGGCGGTACGTAGGGCCGCAGAGGACATGGCGGCTGCCGCGCTTCTTCACGTCACTGCGGAGCAACCGGTAAAATTCCGTGCAGACTCAGATGCGTGGGGTGAGGTTCTCGGCGTGGCTGGTGAGGTACCGCCGTGGGGGCACTGGCAGGCGCGATTCGCCTTGTGGCTGCCTTTCTCGCGTGGGAAGCGGACGCGCGGGCCAGACCAGTGACCGCATACGTGCTTGGCGTGAAGGGCCGCGAGTTGCTCGAGAGGCACAAACACGCCTTCGAGCGTGATCGTGTCGTGGTGTGGAGCGAGCATACGGCGATTCCCGATGGCGCCGCCTTCGTCGACGAGACGGTGCGCAAGCTCGCGAAGTGGATGGTCGAGAACAGTTAAAGCGGCAAACGAGTGGGCACTGATTCCACCAGCGCTCCGATTAACCAGAACGCGTGGCCATCGTACCAGAAGAGTGCGCTCTGGCCATACGCCACGGCAATCCGCCTCGCCGCCGACAACGGCATTGCCACCGCAATTCCAGGCTCACGGTGCACGCCGTCCGGAGATTCCCCAACGGCAAACATAAAGGGGCTTCCTCGAAGGCCGAGGTCCGATCGCAGCGCGGCCGTGCGCCGGGAATTCTCCACGGTATCCACGATTCGTCCATTCGGGTTACACGCCGTGATGACCGCGAACGGGGGACGTATTCCCAGCCGTATGAGGCGTTCCCGGTCCGGCGTTGTAACGGGCGCCCGAAGGTCAATCCGAACGCCAGAATCCTCACCGAGAGTAAGGACGGTGTGAGGATAGGCCGTCCAGCTTGGATCGACTAAAGCACGCGACTTGACCTCCTCAGCCACGGAGAACCCGTAGCTTACCCGCCAACGAAAGGTCCCAGTACCCTCCCGAGTCGGTAGCCCATCCCTCGGCCTCGAGGATCTTAACGAATTGCTCAAAGGTCTCGTATGGACCAAACCACTTGCTCGTGATGCCGCTGAACCCATAACCGCGCACATCGTTCACGAGTATCGCATCGGTTCCGTCTGTCGCCAGAGCACGAAACGGCGCGAGCCCTGATGAGTCATCGCTATCCTCGAACAACCCGGGGAATACGTGCTCCTCGACGTACGCGACGCGATGCGCGTCAGTAACTTCCGCGAGGCTCGTAAGGTCCATGGTTTTTGCCACTTCGTCGTCATCGATGTCTTCGAAGGTCGTCCGCATCGCGCTGGGCGAAAGTGCCAAGATGCTAGCCTTATAGCCGTCGAAAATGATATCGTCTCCGTATTTATCCAGCCAGTCGGTGAGTCGCCTGTACGCCCTCTTGTTCTGTTTACCTGCGCGAAATGCGCTTACCAGGGCATCGACAGCGCGCTGCACATCCGGGGGTAGCACGAGCTTCCCAGTATCAGTCACGAAGTAGTCCGAATCATCGCTCACTTTTCCCTCCTATGATTACGTCGGATTCCTAAGCCCCTCTCTACAAGACGAGCGCTCCTGTGGAACACCCTTTGTAAGTCACGGCCAACCGACCATCTCGCACGGAAGAGGAGCATGACTTTCTCCAAGTGCTCGAAGGCGTCCTTTGTGATTGGCAAGAATGTCAAGCAAGAGTTGAAGAGCTGTCTCAAGCTGCGTAATGCCGCGGGTCACCCGAATGGCCCTTAAGTTTAGCGAGAAAGCGCGCCATGGCCGACGCCACTGACGAGCTGCGCGGCGTGTTCACGTTGGACTGGAACCAGCCCGGCACCGAATAGCTCCTGCGACTTGACGGAACCGGTAAGGAGTTGCATACTTATCATGCGCGGCGATTTCACGACTTGACGGGCCGCGCACCGGGATTTTTCCGGCATATCCGTCTAAGTCGCGGAAGAGCGGCCCGCGACAACATCGCGGGCCGCTTTCTTGTCTTGTCCATTTTTCGGGGAGGAACTGTCACACCCACGCAGTAGCTTCACAACTGATTAAACCGGCAGCCTGCGTCTCGGCTGCCAGCATGAAGAGGACGGGGAGAGAACAGGCTCTTTGATCCGTCCGCCACCCGTGAATCCAGCGGTGGCCAAGCCAGCCCGAAGATCCCGGTATTCGATTTTTGGGAACCATGCGCGAGTGAGACGCGAAGTCCACTTTCTCGAAAGGAGCACACCAAATGTTCAACCCTCGCGGTTACAACCTGGAGTTCAGGCCCAAGAGCTACTGGGATTTCCAGGACCCAATCAGCGGCATCCTCTGCACCATAAAGGGCTCGCGCAGGCGGGCGTTTATCCGCGACGTCCTCACGGCCACGGGCGACCGGAGAGAACAGCTCCTGCGGTTGGGATCAATCGATTCCGCGTTATACGAGGAATCGCTCTCTCCATCGCTTACCGATGAAATGTCCAGGATGGGCCCCAGCTACATGGGTGGGGAGTACCTCCCGAACACGCTTCGAGGCGAAATCGAAATTGCCAGAATCACCCTCGCATCAGTCACGAGGGACGTGTACAGCATTCGGGCGCGACAGCAGAAGCGCAAGTTCATTTACCGCATGGTGGACGAATACTCGAGAAGCTGGACGCTCAAGCGGAGGAGCTCGACAAGGCCGCTAAGCCTTGGAGAATTGATCCATCTGATCGACAATTCGGAGCTGGAAGGTGAGGCTGCCGGCGGTGATCAGATAGGGTGGCTCCTGAGCTTTCAGGAAGGCTACCCGCAGGAAATCAGCGAATTCATCACCGTGTCCTCGGAAATTTACGCAGACCTCGAGCCGTACTACGTGGCGAAGACGTGGGCCTGGGTGGAGGAGCGCTGCGCAGACAAGAACGCCTCGCTGGAAGAAACGGTGGAGATCCTGCTGGAAGAATACCGCGGAAGGGAAGCAGAAATGCCGCGCGCGATTGGAGATCTGGCCCGGCAAAACGGGAATGCGCCACCGTACGAGATCGATGAGCGTGTGCTCGGATACATGACCATCTCACCCCACACCCTCTACCTCGGCCGAGTCAAGTGGTGGGAGTATACCGAGGATGAAAAAGTGATCTTCTGCAACATCTGCAAAACGAAAGTATCGAACTACTACTTGGGGATTGACCGTCACGTGCACGAATTTCACACGGAAGATCAGATCTGAGGCGCTCCCGGCGGCTCCACGGTCTTCCTTTTCTGTTCGCAACAACTGGTCGGACTTTGCAATTATTCCGTATGAATGCGAGCCGGCAGTCCATGTCCGGGCTGCCGCCACTCGCTACGGTCACCCGCTTACATGGTGATGTCGCAAGGTGCTGCGCTT
>JACDCM010000498.1 GCA_013817545.1 Gemmatimonadaceae bacterium
GACTGCTCAACGGTTACGAACTGTGACCCGACGTCCTCCGCGGCGTCGCGTTCCCCAACGGCCTCCGCCTCGACCAAGCCGCCGCCTGATTCAACACCCGCCGTCCACAAGATTTGACAATATCTCCTCCTCATTGAAGAGACGCTGTCCCGGCGAGGAATACCTTACGAGGTGCGGCTGGAGGCCATCGGCAACTCTCCCGCTCGGCTACTCTTCGCGAAGTACTCGCGTGTGCCGGTCACTGTGTTTTGTTCATCTTCGACGACGCAGGGATTTCTGTCCATGGGGCAGGTGGGGCAGTTCTTAAGAGCGTTCGAGTGCTTCCTTCGTGGCAATCAAGCGGATGCGATCATGGCGTTTGGTGGAGACCCGATCAGCCGTGAAATGATGCGCATGGCGAAGGCGTACGACCTTCCGGTGCTCTTCTACGTCCATAACTTTGCCTACACTGATCGAGTTCCGTTCGATTACACGGACCACGCGGCGGTCCCTTCCGAAGTCTCCCGGGATCATTACTGGAGGGAGTTGGGCCTCGATTGTGGCGTGCTGCCGAACGTGATCGATAACGAGGCGATTCGGGTGCGAACGTGGCGTTCGGAGTATGTGACGTTTGTGAACCCACAGCCTACGAAGGGTCTTTTCGTCTTCGCGCGCATCGCCAGGGAACTCGCACGGCGGCGATCTGACATTCGCCTACTCGTGGTGGAGGGCCGGGGCAGGGCCGAAGCGCTCGCAAGTGCCGGGGTTCTGCCGGAGAACCCCGGCAACGTCACGGTGATGCCGAACACCCCTCTGTCTCGGGAGTTCTACGAGAAAACGAGAGTTCTTATAATGCCATCTCTCTGGCGGGAATCGTTTGGTCTCGCCGCTGCTGAGGCGATGTACAACGGCATCCCCGTACTCGCCAGCAACCGCGGAGCCTTACCCGAGATCGTCGGCGACGGCGGCTACCTCTTCGACATCCCTGCGTACTATACGCCGCAGACACGTGACGAAGGTCGAGCCGTGGGTCGAGACGATCATCCGCCTCTGGGATGACCCGCACGAATATGCCGCCGCCTCGGAGCGCGCCCGCAGTCACGCCCAGCGCTGGCACCCCGACCGGCTCGCGCCGATTTACCGCGAGTTCTTCTCCAACCTCGCCCCGCAGCCCTTCCCGCCCTTGGCTCCGCCGGGCGTGCGGTAATCGCTTCGTGCGAACTGGTGTCTACTCTTGGGGTCGACACGGGCCAACGGCAGGATCCGTCTTACGCTGACGAATTCGCTCCGGGAAGAGGCTCGATCGTCTCCCGTGTTGCCTTTGCCACAGTGGGCTGCTCAGGCCATTCGACGTCTCCTCCGCCGAGGTGAACCAGAGTCTGTGTCGCATCTCGCCTGAGAGGCTACCGGCCAGTTCCTGAATCGTCTCCATCCTCTTTCGGGCGCGTGTCCCGCCATTCCGCGCGGCCGGGGAAGTCGACCGGCAACTCGACCGCATGGACGATCCGCGTCTCGGTGCGGCCGTGGCCGGTTTCGGTCGACTCATGGACCAAGACTCCACAAGAGTGGCGTAGTTGTGGCCGAGCAAATCCTGAACGGTGCGGATGTCCGTTCCCGCCTCCAGCAGATGCGTGGCGAAGCTGTGTCGTAGCGTGTGACAACTGGCGGGCTTGTTCAGATCGGCCAGCCGGACGGCCCGTTTCACCGCCCGCTGCAATCCGTCTTCCAGCACATGATGCCGACGGACAATGC
This sequence comes from Gemmatimonadaceae bacterium, assembly GCA_013817545.1. Classification (GTDB taxonomy): domain Bacteria; phylum Gemmatimonadota; class Gemmatimonadetes; order Gemmatimonadales; family Gemmatimonadaceae; genus JACMME01. Next base: position 1,732 of record JACDCM010000498.1, read on the forward strand.
CGCTCCGCGGATCGCGGGAGATGTTCCGTGCAGGGAACACCCATTGCCAAGCCCACGAGCCGCCCGCGTTCGGTGATTTGACGGCGAATGCGTCGGGAAGTTCGACGCCCCGCAGGTTCTCTTCCCGGTCCTGAGCATGCAGTTCACGCAGTCGTTCGATGTGGGCGTGCAGCACGTCGCGCACCGATTCCGGCAAAACGGTCACCCGGTCCTTGTTCCCCTTGCCGCTTCGCACCGTGATGGTTCCTCGAGCGAAGTCCACATCCTTGATCCGCAAGCGCACACATTCCATCAAGCGCATCCCGGTCCCGTACAGCAGTCGGGCCATCAGACCGAACGTCCCTTCCAGATGCGCCAGAACGCGCTGCACTTTGTCCGTAACGTTTTCGGTGGGGCAACCCCACCATCGCTCGGGACGCCGGGCGACGCGTACTCGTTCGCGGAGTCGATCGTGCGCGGTATCCTGTCCCGTTTGCCAAGTCCCAACTCCGTGGGTGGCAAACAAGGCGCGTGGAGCCTCCCTGGTGGCAAACTGACGACCCGAACGGCGGTACCGCTTTACCAATCGCTCCAGGTGAACGTCACTGACTCAGCCGGCCTGCCCGATCCGGATGATGTCGGCCTAGCAAATTCCCAATCCCAGTTCTCGGTTCGGTTCAGGAACGACACGCAACGGAAAGTCCGCATGAAGACGGTGCGGATTTCCAACCAGGACCCGACCGTCTTCACTGTCGATCTCGCCTCTGGCTTCTCAAGCCCGGTCGCGGCTTTCTTCGGGGGTAGTACGAGACTGTTCGCCGTGTGGACCGTACCGGACGGCAAGTTGGTGCTGTTGAAGCCGCTGCCGATTTACAAGTCGCAGTGCGTCGTCTACAGGGAATTCGTCGAAATGACCGGGGACGGCACTGTCGTCCATGTGCCCCTCTTGGGTTTTGAGCCACTCGATGGCTAATTCCTTGCGCAGGCGGGCCTGGGCAGGTCAGCCTAAAGCAGCATGGTCCGGCCGAGCCAGGCGTTGCAGCAGACCGGGGCCGCATCACGCCTTTTCGGAGTTCAAAGGTCACTCAGCGGCGGCTGCTGAGCTTAGTCGTTAGTGCGTCCCACTCTTACGTGTAGCGGTAGCCGCAGTGCCGGAGGTAGCTGCGGCATTCGTGTTCGGGGAACAGGTCGAGCACGCGGCCGCAGAGTTCCCACAGCGTCTCGGTCGTGCGGGCGGCGGCGTCGCGCAGCAG
>JACDCM010000499.1 GCA_013817545.1 Gemmatimonadaceae bacterium
CGGGTCTTTTTTTCATGATCGGCTCATTTCTCGTTTTTCCATTGCGCAAAGCCTAGTGGTGAGTTCCACATGGATCTGGGGAACCGGTCAAGCGGTACAGGTCACTCCCTGCTTCTGGTGCTGTGACTCCATCGCGAGCCGAGTAGTCCTTGTGGAGATTCACGCTGACGGTCTCCTGACGGGCCGGCGGTATGATTCGTTGCCCGCCCGACTGCACCATATACACGGACAGTAATGCTCACTAAAGAGTCGATCGCCTTTCTCAAGAAGCTGCTCGATACACCAGGTCCATCAGGTTACGAATCCGCGCCAGCGCGCGTTTGGCGCGAGGAAGCCAAGAAATTCGCGACAGAAGTCACGTCGGATGTTGCCGGCAACAGCATGGCTGTGGTTAATCCGGGCGGATCACCCACAATCATGCTGGATGGCCACATTGACGAGATCGGCCTGATAGTTCAGTACATCGACGACGACGGATATTTGTACATCGGTCCCGTAGGTGGATGGGATTCACAGGTGCTCGTAGGCCAGCGCTTGCGATTCCTCTGCTCGGGCGAGGACGTTTTCGGCGTTGTCGGGAAAAAGCCCGTGCACCTCATGAAGCTGGAAGATCGCGAGAAAGCCACCAAGCTCACCGATCTCTGGGTAGACATCGGCGCCAGCAATCGAGCGGAGGCGGAAGCGCGCGTCAGCGTTGGCGACCCTGGCGTCATCGATGCGCGCGCGCTGGATTTTCCAAACAATCGCCTCGTTTCGCGGTCCATTGACGACAGAATCGGCGCTTTCACGGTACTCGAGGCGCTGCGCCTGTACGCCGAGAACCCTGGCCAGGCAAAGGTAGTCGCTGTGGCCACCACTCTCGAGGAGATCTCCTGGCATGGAGGCGGCGCCACCGTCTGTGCGACGTGCATCAATCCGAAAATGGCGCTCGTGGTCGACGTTACGTTCGCAACGGATCACCCGGGGATGGAGAAAAAGGAGATCGGCGACCACCGGCTCGGCTCCGGGCCAGTACTGACTCGCGGCGCGCTGGTCTCACCTGTCGTCCTCGCGCTCCTCAGAAAGGTTGCAGCCGAGAGCAAGATCCCCTTCACTCTCCATGCTGCCGGCCGCGACACCGGCACGAACGCCGACGCTATTCATATCGCAAAGGAAGGCATCGCAACGGCCCTCGTTTCACTGCCCAATCGATACATGCACTCTCCAAACGAGATGGTGAGCCTCGACGATGTGGCCCATGCGGCGAACCTCATCGCGGAAACCTGCCGGAGAGTGACTGACGAAACGGACTTTACGGCTCGGTAGGGAAGATTGCTGATATGCGGATTGCGAACTGCGATCTGCGAATTGCGGATACGGATTGCGGATTGCAGATTGAGAACAACGACATTCCGCACCCATTGCGAACTGCAAATAACGACACGAGGGTTTCCAACTGTTACGGCGCGGTTACTTCCCCGATCACCGAACACCGCGCTGTGACAACCGGGCACCGAGCACCGTGCACCGCACTCGTAGTGGTTGGAACTCCCATGACTCCTGTCTTTAGAACTCGCGCGCGCGCAATTCTGTGTGCGGCGGTTGTCGCACAATCCGCTTGTCAGTCGTCGAGAATCGCGCCCGCTCCACCCGCCGCGGATTCCCTCGCGCTCCGGCAGGACGTCGCGTACCTAGCCAGCGATGCCCTCGAAGGCCGAGGCACGGGCACGCGGGGTAATTATGACGCGGCGCGATTTATCGAGCGGCGCTATCTCGCGCTGGATCTCAAGCCTGTCGCCGCGTCGGATGCCGTGTCCTGCGCCGTTGGCAAGGACTCTGCCGAGGCGTTGCGCAAACGCATTGAGTCTCGAGCGGGAACCGGCGTCGAGGTAACGTTGAACGCGGCGCCGTGCGACAAGGCCTTTCTCCAGAAGTTCACGCCGCGTTCACAGTTGGTGCATTCGAGCCCGATAGGCTTTCTCGGAGCCCAGAACGTAGTCGCCCTGCTACCCGGCAGCGATCGGCAGCTGCGCGACGAATACATCGTCATCGGTGCCCACTTCGATCACCTCGGCCGCCAGACCTTCGGCGCGCTCGATCCGCGTGCGGGCGATGTCATTCGGAATGGTGCCGACGACAATGCATCTGGAACGGCCGCCGTGCTCGAGCTGGCGCGTCTCCTCAGCCGCCGCCCTCCCAAGCGCTCCGTGATCTTCGCCAACTTCAGCGGTGAGGAGCTCGGGCTACTAGGTTCGCAATTCTTTGTCGAGCACTCGCCGGTGCCGCTGGGAAAGGTTGTTGCCATGCTCAACTTCGACATGGTAGGGCGATTGCGAGACGACAAGCTCATTGTGTACGGCACCGGAAGCGCCGAAGAGCTGTCAGCGATACTCGACTCCGCCAACACGGCGCTAAAGTTGGCAATCCGAGCTGTCCCCGGAGGAGCGGGACCGTCGGACCACGCCTCTTTCTACGCCAAGAACATTCCCGTGCTGCACTTTTTCACCGACCTGCACGATGACTATCATCGCGCAACCGATGATATCGAACGCATCAACGCCGCAGGCATGGCGCGCGTCGTCGAAGTCGCCGAACGAGTCGCGCGGAGTATCGGGGACAGGCCATCGAAACTGACCGTCGTGCGCCAGGCAGCGCCTGCACCGGTGGCGCGAGCTGCCAGTGGACCACGCCCGTATCTCGGCAGTATACCCGACATGAGCACGGTGGACGCCGGAGGCTTGCGCATTTCCGGGGTCACACCTGGCAGTCCTGGCGACAAGGGCGGCATGCGTGCGGGAGATGTGATCGTGGAGCTGGACGGCAAGGCGGTCACTGACCTGGAGACGTATGCTCAAGCGCTGTACGCGCGGAAGTCAGGCGACGCCGTTGCAATCGTGGTTCTGCGGAGTGGCGAGCGTGTCAAGTTGAATGTTGTCTTGGGGAGTAGGGAGTAGGACAGGGGACAAGGGACATGGGACAAGGG
>JACDCM010000500.1 GCA_013817545.1 Gemmatimonadaceae bacterium
ACCGTAACCGGGTCTGCCCCCGGCGGTGCTGCCGCGCCGAGACTGCCAGCGGCCGGCACAGGATTCCCGCCTGGCGTTGCGCGCGAGGTGAATGGACGCGCAGCCGGTCGTCCCGGTGGTGAGACTGGCGACGACGGGGTCTTCGCCGGGGAACGCGGGGCGAAGAAAGGACGGGCAGGCGGTTTGCGCGGCGGATTATCTGCGTTGTCCATCGGATGTCTCTCGATTCAAACGAAAATGTAGCCGACATATGCGTGTCGTCGGCTTAAGGGACTATTCTTTAGGCCACCCGTGGGTACCCACGAGAGGAACGAATCGCGCGGGCGCGATGTCGGTACGCTCCAGTTCCTTACCACACCGCACGATGAGCGCCAGCGTCTGGTCATTCCGGCCACCAACGGGGATAAGCAGCCGGCCTCCATCGGCGAGTTGCTCCACGAGAGGAGCAGGGATGTCAGGAGAGCTCGCGGTAACAAGAATCGCGTCATAGGGAGCGTAATCCCGCCATCCAAGAGTGCCGTCCCCGGAAAGGAGCGATACGTTGCGCGCGCCAGCGGCACGCAGCGCGTCTCGCGCCCTGATCAACAGCGCGCCGACGCGCTCCATGGAAAATACCTGCCCCGCGAGATGCGAAAGAAGCGCCGTCTGATAGCCGGAGCCGGTGCCGATCTCGAGCACACGCTCGCTACCGGTAAGATGCAGTAGCTCAAGGTATCGGGCGTGCGTGGACGGCTGCGATATCGTCTGGCCGTTGCCAATGGGTAGCGCCGAGTCTTCGTAGGCCCGGTGTTCGATTGCGGGCGGAATGAACAGGTGGCGAGGCGTCAGGTTAAAGGCGCGCAGTACTGCGAGATCCTTGATTCCCTTCTCTTGCAGAGCTTCCACGAGCCGGCCGCGAGGTCCGCCGAAACGATGGCTCACGGGTCGCGCCACCATGCGTGCGATGTTTCAATCATCTGATAGTAGGTGAGATCGAGGTGCAGTGGCGTTATGGAGACGTAACCATCGCCCACCGCTCTGAAGTCGCAGTCCTCGCGCCCAGACCACTCTGCCGATCCACCGCCGATCCAGAAAATTTCGCGTCCCCATGGGTCTTTCATTCGCATGAGCGAGTCCGAGTACACCCGGCGACCGAGCGTCGTGAGCCGGACGCCCTTGATATCGCCACCGCCAAGCGGGGGCAGATTGATGTTAAGCAGAGTGTTCTTGGGGAAATCCGGTAGCGTAGTGATGTGCTGTAGAAGACGAGACAGAACCGGAACCTGCGCGTCGAGTAGTTGCGGATCCGCACGCAGATCGCCACCAGCGAACGACAGGGCGATAGAAGGGATGCCCAGCGATAAGCCTTCCATCGCGGCGGCGACTGTGCCCGAGTAGAGCACATCCTCCCCCATGTTTTGCCCGTGATTGATGCCACTGAGGACGAAATCCGGCCGGTCTTCCATCAACGCTTCCACTGCGAGCATCACGCAGTCCGTGGGAGTCCCGTCCACCTGCCAACGCCGATCTCCGCGCTTAACCGGACGGATAGGATGGTGCAATGTCAGCGAATGACTCGTGGCACTTTGCTCCCGGTCGGGCGCTACCACAGTCACATCACCCAGCTCCGACGCTGCACGGATGAGGCACTCGAGTCCGTGGGCGAGTATACCGTCATCGTTGGTACAAAGAAGACGCATCAGCGAAAAGCTCCAGTCCGGTGGCGCCAAATCGTACGCACGATGCGCGCTGAGTCAGTGACACTTCGAAAATGAGAGGCACCGCAATACTTCGTGGAAATAGGTACGGCAGCGATACGAAAGCCTGCCATACCCGCGCGGATGAGGAAATCGGTCTCGTACTCATAGCGATCGCCATCTGCCACCACGTAATCAAACACCGCCCGGCGGATTGCGCGGAAGCCGGACTGCGAATCCGGGATGCGGGCGCCTGTAATGGCGCCAATGGCCGTGCTCGCGAGGAAGTTCGTCGCCCGGCGGCGAAGCGGCATGGGCGTGGCCGGTCGCCTCCGGGCTCCGATGGCAATATCGGCATCGTCCAGCGCCCGAATCAACGCGGGCGCATACGCGGGGTCGTGCTGCCCGTCCGCATCTATGGTGAGCACGACGGACGCGCCGCCCGCGACCGCGCTCGCGATGCCCAATCGGAGCGCAGCCCCCTTACCTCGATTCTGATCGAAATGAAGAACTGTGTCGCAAGTCTTCCGGGCTATTGTACGAGTGCCATCTCGCGAGCCATCGTCTATGACAATAAGCTTCGCATCTGGCAGGCTGAGCCGAAGCGCTGTCACAACCGCCGGAAGCGTTGCGGCGGAATCGAGCGCCGGTATGACGCAGGCGACTGCAGCCTGACCCGGGACGCCGCGACTGGCAAAAGCGCTCGTCATTCGTCGCGATCGAGCGCTTTAAGAATGCCATGCAGGTCGCGTTCGACCGATGCGATTGTCTCAACCCCCAGCGTTGAGCGCGTCGCGGCTTTCAGTGTTCCATCGCGCCTTTGATCATCAACCTTCTGACGCGCACCGTCGATGGTGTACTTCTCCGTATACAGCAAGTGCTTCACGTGCATTATCAGCTCGATCTCGCGTCGCTGGTACGCGCGATTGCCCGAACGGTTCTTGGCGGGATTGAGAAACCGGAACTGACTTTCCCAGTAGCGCAGCACATGCGGCTTTAGATCGGTGAGCGCGCACACCTCGCCGATCGAGAAGAATTCCTTCACGGGCTCCTTCCCACTCATGCGTCCTGCTCCGGCCTCAGCTCGCGCGTCATGAGATCGGTGATAGCGCCACGAACCGGACGGCCCTCGAACAGAATTCCATGCACGGCAGCGACTATTGGCATGTCGACGCGTTCCCTGACTGCGAGTGCATTGGCGCTCTGGGTCGTCACCACTCCTTCCGCCACTGTTTGACGGCCGGCGAGCACATCCGCAAGCACGGCCCCCTTCCCCACTTC
>JACDCM010000137.1 GCA_013817545.1 Gemmatimonadaceae bacterium
CTTCCGAACAGAACGTCGCGCGGGAGCCAGTTCGGCTATGAGGATTTCGCTGCGTTCTGCGCCCTGAGCGCAACGCTCGGCAGGCCTGTCACACACATGGTGCGAGGCCACGATCACGTCGATGAGCGTTACGAGATGTACCCGGCGTATGCCAGCACGCCGGTGCTCACTACGGTTGCGCTCTCTCGGCGGCTGGTGCGCGAGTTGTTCGGACCCTTCGTGCGTGTTCCGACAATTGCGCGTTGGATCCGTGGATCTCTGCCGCAGGTGTATCGGCTTCACATACCGGAGCGGCTTATTCGCGGTTGTTATCCCGAGGAGATTGGCGAGGATACGCCGGCGGAAGTCACGGAGCAAAGCGCAAGATGAGTGGCGTGGTACTGCGCTGCCCTACCTGTGGCACGACACAAGGGCATGCGGGAGAGTGCGACGCCTGCTTTGAAGGAGAGGTTCGGCATTTCTGTAGTAACCACACTCCCGGCGTCTGGCTGGACGAGCCGGTATGTAACCAGTGCGGCGCCAAATTCGGTGAGGCGCCAAGAAGAGCCGCCCCGCCGCCACCCAGCGGCGCGCGCACGGTACCACCCCGCGAGACGCGGCGGCCGGAACCTCGGTCGCCGGTACCGCGTGATCCCGAGCCCGAACCATCGTTCACGCGCCCCAGGCGGCCGCCACCCAGGGTCGCCGACCCGGTAGTCACTCCACGCAGGCCGTCCCTGGCGGATCTGCTTGCTACCATGTCGACTGAACGCCGGGAGCGCGCTAGCAAGAGGGTGACGCTGCCTCGCGGGGACGCCACACCTGTAGCCACTCGTAAGCCCATCCCTGTCATGGGATGTTTCGTCAGGTTTGTGCTGTTCGCTCTTTTGCTCCTCGCACTCGCCGTAGCAGGATTGTTTCTGCTCATGGGCGGCGGACTTGAAACATTCGTGGTTGACCTCGGTCAGTCTACAGGGTTGATGGCGGGCACACCGGAGCAGACGACGCGGGGTATTGATGCGTTCAAGAGGGGAGATCTCGCGACGGCAGAGCAGGAGCTTTCGCAAGCGGCGATGAGTTATCCAAGGTCTGCCCTCGCTCTCTTGTACCTCGCGAAAATGCGAACCGATGCCGGCGATCTTGCAAAGGCGACGGAGTATCTCGAGACAGCCGTCGCTCGTGAGCCAAACAGCGTGGTAGCGCATCGTCAGCTTGGTCTCACCTATCTCGCGACCGCGCGCGCGTCGGGCCGGCTCTCGACCGGCAGGCTCAGGTCTCATGACGACCTTCTCCTGGCAGACCGGCATTTCGCGATTGCTGCGACTCTGGATCCGGGGGATCGTGCGGCATTAGGATATCGCGCCTGCACGCTCGGGGAGCTGGGCGCGGAAGCAGAGGCGGCGCAATTGCTGAGCGCCGCGGGCGATGGACCTTGGCAGAGCTGCATACGCACCGGAACGGAGGGTAGGTAAGGCGCTCACGAACTTCTTCGCCTCCGGGAAATCTCACGTTCGAAGGGTGCTCGCCGTAGTCAGGGCAAGCTCGCCAACCGCAATCGAATGGAGCTGAGCTCGACGCGTGGCGGTCACCAATCGCAGATCTTCTTGCCGCGGGCTGTCCGGCTCCCTAAAATAGTATTCCGCAATCGCGCAGCCCCCTCGCGCCCATACCTGCAATTCGGCCCAGGGATACGCAGTGACTCATATATACTTCCGCATCCGGACGTTGAAGTGCTGCGCGAAGAGGCCGGGGAGATCCGATTGGAGGTGGCGACGCTCTTCCGATTGGATACGACAATGGTCAAGGTGCCGGTGCGAGTGAGGTAGAAGTCAGCTCAGCCAAAATACGCTCGCGAAGCGAAGAACGAATCCGTTGGGATCGACAACGGTTAGCTATTCTGTTGAGATCATGCCGAACCAGCGATTCCTGACCTCGCGCTTGCTGCGGATCCCTTGCGTTTTGGCGCTCGCGGTTTTCATCGCGCACGCGAGTTCCTGCACCGCCGAGGAGCCACCGCGACGTGACGGCACTCTCGTCGCGGCCATCACCAACGACCCGGGGCATCTAAACACCGCCATCACGACCAATGGCAGCGTGCACAATGCGGCTGGACTTCTGTACAACGGTCTCGTCTCGCTCGATAAGAATCTCAAACCGGTGCCTGAGCTCGCCGAGCGGTGGGAGGTGGAGGATTCCGGCGCTCTGTACCGTTTTCACCTGAGACGCGACGTACGCTGGCACGACGGACGGCCGTTCACGGCAGCCGACGTGAAGTTCACATTCGACGAACTCCTCGTAAAATTCCACGCGCGCACCCGCGCTTCGGTCGGCCCGGCTTTGCTTCGCATTGACACCCCTGACGCTTTCACCGTCGAGTTTCGTTTTCGTCGTCCGTACGCCCCTCTTCTACAACAACTCGACGTCGAAGAAGCGCCGATAATGCCGAGGCACGTGTTCGCGGAGAGCGATCCGCTCAAGAACCCAGCCAATACCGCACCGATCGGCACCGGACCTTTCCGGTTCGAGTCGTACCGGTCCGGAAGCGAAATCCGCTACGCCGCCAACAAGCAGTATTTTCGAGGCGCGCCCGCGCTGGACAATGTGGTGATGCGCATTATCCCCGATGCCGGCACTCAGCTCATTGCACTCGAGGCGGGCGAAGTGGACTGGCTGTTCGGCGTTCCGCAGCCCGAGCGGGCGCGGCTCCGTGGAGACCCACGCTTCAGGCTCATCCAGACTGCGGGCATCTCCGGTGGAAGCAACTGTGTCACAACACTGGGGTTCAATCTCGACAGGCCGTTATTTCGCGACATCCGCGTTCGACGTGCGGTCGCGCACGCGCTGGACCGCCGCCAGTTTCTGGAGCGCGTGTTGTTCGGTGAAGGGCGGGTGGCCGACGCGCCGATATCTTCGGGAATTGAGTTCGCGCACGCGTCTGGTCTCGCGATGCCGGCGTTCGACACAGTTCGAACGGCCAGTCTGCTCGATTCCGTGGGTTGGCGCCGCGCAGGCACAGGCGTCCGCAGAGCTCAAGGTGTAACGGGAATCAGAGATGGGACGCCGCTGGTGATTGGTTTCAGCGCGATGCCGGGACAGGGCACCTACGGCGACCTGCTCCGAGCACAGCTCCGCACTGCGGGAATCGATCTTCGGGTCGAGTTGCTCGAGCCCGCGGTGTTTGGGCACACAGTATTTACCGCGCGCGATTTCGAAACGGCGGTCGTTGCTTATTGCAACGGCACCGATCCTGAAATTGGCGTACGCCGCCAGTACGTCTCAACGAATATCGCGCCAGTTGCATTTTCCAACCTGGCTGCCTATCGAAACCCGGTTATGGACAGCCTGTTTGACTACGCTGCGTCAGCGCTGGATGTTGGTGAGCGGCGCCGAGCGTACCGCGAGATTCAGGAAATCGCGATACGCGATCAGCCGTACGTCTGGCTGGTAGAGACTCTGACCACGTATGTACACAGTGTTCGGTGCAATAATCTGGCGGCCTCGTCGCACTTCGCCGCGACAGCGAGCTGCACGCGATGAAAGGAGGGTTCGTGCTTCGACGGCTCCTCCAGGTAGTGCCGACGGTAATCGGCATCGTGCTTGTAGGATTTCTCCTGATCCATCTCGCTCCGGGCGATCCGGTGCTGGCTCTCGCAGGCGAGCACGGTGACGCCGAATACTACGAGTTCATGCGACAGCGATTTGGATTGGACGAGCCGCTGCCGGAACAGCTGATCACGTACTTCGGCCGAGTTGCTGCCGGCGATCTCGGAGTGTCGTACGTGCACGGCAGAGGCACCGCACAGGTAATCGTGGAGCGCGTGCCCGCGACTATGCTGCTCACCGGAACCGCGCTATTCCTCGCCGTGATCGTCTCGATACCACTGGGAGCAATAGCGGCGCGCAACGCACATGGCACGAAGGATATCGGCATAAACGCATCGGTTCTGGTGTTCTTCTCGGCGCCGGTGTTCTGGATGGGCCAGCTCGCGATTCTTGCGCTAGCACTCAAACTTGGCGTGTTGCCGGTGCAGGGAATGGCGTCGGCGGGGAGCGCGGCTACCGGCTGGCCGTATATCGTGGACGTCTTGCGGCACCTCGCCCTTCCCGCGCTCGTTCTCGCGTCGCAAGAGTTAGCGGTGCTCGTACGCCTCACTCGGAGTGGCCTGATCGATGAGTTGGCTCGGGACCACATCCGAACCGCGCGCGCGAAAGGCATCAGCGAATCCGTTGTTCTGGTGCGTCATGCCATGCCTCGCGCGCTGATGCCCGTTGTCACCGTGATTGGCGCGCGAGCGGGTCAACTCATCGCCGGAGCGGTCGTCGTCGAAATTGTCTTCGGCTGGCCCGGCATCGGGCGGTTGCTGCTCACTTCGCTCCAGACGCGCGACACGCCGCTGCTGCTCGCCCTGTTCATCGCAATCTCCTTTGCGGTCACCCTGGCCAATCTCGTGACCGATCTGGTTCATTCTTCTGTCGATCCCCGCGTCCGTCTTGGCTGAGTCATTACCGGCCGACCGCTTGTCAATGCCATCGGTCGCGCGGACGCCAGCCTTCGGCGGTATGGCGGGGCGGAAGGCCGGAATAATCGGCGCTGTGCTTCTCAGTGCCATGCTCATTTCCGCGTTGCTGGCACCGCTGCTCGCCACCGCCGACCCATTCGCCATTATCGGTCCATCGCTCGCAGCTCCGTCGCTGGATTACTTGATGGGGACAGATGCGCTGGGCCGCGACTTGTTCAGCGGCGTGCTGTATGGGACGCGAACATCGTTGCTCATTGCCACTGCGGTTGGACTGCTGGCGACTGCTTGCGGTGTCACGATCGGGATCACTGCTGGTTACCTTGGCGGCAGCGCCGACGATTTGCTGATGCGCATCACCGAGCTGTTCCAGGTTTTGCCGCGGTTCATCCTCGTCGCCGTGATTATCGCGCTGCTCGGGCCGGGACTCGATCGTGTTGTCCTGACCCTTGGACTGACGTCATGGCCGGTGCTCGCGCGGGTCGTGCGTGGCGAAGTTCTCGCGACGCGCAATCTGGACTTCGTGCTGTCTGCCGAAGCGCTGGGAGCAACACGAGTGCGTATCTTCTCGCGCGTTTTGTTGCCACAGGTGATGCCGAGCGTGCTGGTACTGGTCGCTCTCATGCTTGGGCAGGTGCTGTTGCTGGAGGCAAGCCTGGGTTTTCTCGGACTCGGTGACCCCAATAATTTGACATGGGGTATGCTCGCCGGACAGGCGCAGGGTTACCTGCGAGCCGCCTGGTGGCTGCCGCTATTTCCAGGGCTCGCGATCACGTTGACAGTGCTTGGCTTCAATCTTTTTGCCGACGGGTTGTCGGCCGCGCTGCAACGGCGATGACCTGCAATCGTGATGCCGTCAGCGCTCTGCCTTCGCGCGTCTGGCGCCCCCGTCATGGCCCGCGACCCCTTCCACCAGTGCCTGGTCCGACTCCGGGCGCGCTTCGCCCCAGATGAGCAGCAGGCCCATGATTCCGTAGATCGGCAGATGACCCACCAGCTCGGACCATCCCAACAGCGGGAGGGTGAGATTGAACGGAAGCCAGAGGACCAGAATGAGGAGGCGAACGAACACGCCCGACATGAGCAGCAGTCCAAACGTCAGCTCCACGGTTCCGGCGATGAGCAGGAACTCACGGTCTCCTATACCGGAGAATCCCAGGGCGGGAAAGAAATTGAAGGGATGCTCCGCGAGAAACGCGAGGCCCATGGGCACATTCCAGAGCTTTTCCGTGAAGGCGACAATGGCGATGCTGAGTCCGGTGAGTACCCGGAGTACCGGAACCGCGTAGGGCATGAGACGCTCGACTGGCCGGTGCAGCCTTTCCAGCGACATGTCAAATGCCAGGGGACCCCGGCCGGCAGTGAAGAGAAAGAACGCGATACCGAGAAACAGTGCGTGCTCAAGCAGGCGCATTGGGCCGAACCAGATCGCTCCGCCCAGCCAGGCCACTGCTAGCGCAATCGCACCAAACCGGGTTAGCGCTCCATATATGAAGCTTAGAGCAACGGCGATCTGGACCAGTCCGAAGAGCGCACCGAGAAAGTTCGCGGGCAAATCGAGATTCGGAACAAAAAGTTTGAGACTGACGCCGCTCACCAGCAGCGTTACGGCCGTATGAATCCCGATCACCAGCGGCATCCAGGAGAGCAGCTCCTGGTAGTTCTCCCATTTCATCCCGAGCTCGATTGGGCCGGGCACCACCTCTCGCCGGCCCCGCGCCCGCCAGACCACAACGGCGAGCGCGGTAATACCAAGGGCGATGCCGAGGGGGATCCAAGTCCCGGAGGTCAGCGCCTGGTTGAACTGTACTGGGAACCTCCACTCCTCGGTGAACCAGCGCTCATGCAGCAGCATGAACACGCTCGCTCCTTTCATTCGGTTACGCTTTCGGCGTTGGGCTGTGCCACACGGCCTCCGAACTAAAGACGCGCATATTGGCCCTGGTCCGGCACCCGATCAGGTGCCGGCCGTCCGAGCAGTTCCACTCCTCTGCCCGACCGCAGGAACTGCCTCACGCGAAACGTGGTCGCCCCGGTGTGCGGCGCGGAGGGCTTCTCCGGCGGACCAGATGGCAACCCCCAGCAGGATGATGTCTTTGGCCAGGAATTGGCCCGGCATCGGTGAAGGAAATGGAAAGCCATAGCCAGGCTGCCAGACTCCAGGCGTCGTTAGCAGGAAGGTCAGAGTGATCAGAAAAAGGACGATCGCGCCCATGCTGCCATACGCCGATATCTTCGGCGCGAACGAGCGTGTCGCGATCATCAGGCCGAGTACGATCTCCACAACGCCAATCAACGCTGAAAGTGTTTTCAATCCGAACGCCTGAACCGCCCATGCCGTGAGCGGGCTGTTTTCCACCAATGGCTGGATGCCCATCGTCTCGTACTCGGTGAACTTGAGCGCACCGACCCACAGGAGAACAGCCACCAGCCCGTAGCGAAGAACCTTCTCGCCTATGTTTTCCAGCGACCGGCCCCGATCCATCGAGTCACCCCGATCCACGTACTCGGCTCGTCCTGTCTCCATTACGTCCTCCCCGGACTAATTGTGGATACATCGTTTCCGCCTACGGTAAATCGCCATGCGAAGGCATTCGCTTCAACCAGTTGCGCCACTTGTTGACCCCCACTCCGTTCGGGTGCGCACCACAGTGCAGTCGCCCGAATGTACGACGTCGAGATTGTGAGGAACAGGTCGAGATCGAATCGACTCACGGAAGCACATCGATCTTGCTGATCAGGATCAGGTCGCAGGTGCGAAACGTGATCGGATGCTGAAGTGAAGTCGCTTCGTTTTTTGTCGCCGATGCGATGATGACTCGGACATCTTCGCCGCCATCGAAACCGGGTTCGCTTTGAGAACGTTTGTGAGCAACGGGACATCCAACAGTTTCGCGATGGTCGCAAGAGCGGTGCCGCCGTTGAAGTTTTCATGGTTTATCAGACGAGGATGATTACTTGCTAAAGTTGTCGCTCAAGGCGGAGCGGGCTGCAAAGTAGCCGCACATGCCGTGGGCGCCTCCGCCCGGTGGGGTCGAGGATGAGCAGAGATAGAGACCCTTCGAAGGAGTCGAGTACATCCCGATGGTGGGCCGCGTGAAGAGTTGCCGCAGGTCTTGCGCACCGCCGTTGATATCGCCGCCAACGAGGTTTGCGTTGCGTCGTTCGAGCTCGGCGGGCGGCATGACGCTTCGCGCCAGTACCCGGTCGCGAAAGCCGGGCGCAAACCGTTCCATCTGCTTTTCGATTCGTTCAGTCATGTCGAGTGTCGAGCCGTGGGGAACATGACAGTAAGCCCAGAGAGTGTGCATCCCTTGTGGCGCGCGCGTCGGGTCGAACAGGCTCGGTTGCGAGACGACAACGAACGGCTTATCGGCATGCTCTCCGTTCCAGGGCCCTCGCTCGGAGGTCGCGATCTCAGTCAGAGTGCCGCCTAGATGAACGGTGCCAGCGCGCGCGCACTCCGCCGCCCTCCATGGCACGGGCCCGTCGAGCGCCCAATCGATCTTGTAGGCGGCGGGTCCATACCGATAACGCTCGAGCTTGCGACGGTAACGCGGTGGCAGGCGGTTACCAGCCATTCGCAGTAATTGTCGGGGCGTGACATCGCAGAGCACGACGCCGGCAGGCTGCAGATCGTCAAGAGATTCAACCGCTGCGCCAGTAACGATCTCGCCGCCGAGGTGCCGAAGGTAGGATGCGAGTGCGTCTGCTATTTTTTGCGACCCGCCACGAGCCACCGGCCACCCGATCGCGTGGCCCGTGATTCCGAGGACAAGGCCGAACGCGGCGGTCGCCAACTGCTCCAGTGGCAGAAAGGAATGTGCGGCAAGGCCCGCGAACAAGCCACGTGCGCGCTCGTCCGTGAAATGCCCTTCGGCGAGACCTCGTGCCGAGCGGAAAGCGCGCCGCCCGAATTTGGCGAGCGCGATTGGGTGGCGCGGCAATCTTGGTGGGCCGAGCAATTCATGGGCGAGGTCATCCCAATCCTCGACGTAAGGCTGCATCAGTCTCCGGTACGCGGCTCCGTCACGGCCGAGGGTCGCGCTGGTGGCGTCCATGGAGTGCTCGAGGAGAGCAGCTGTCCCGTCATCAAAGGGGTGGGCCAGGGCAACTGGAGGATAGACGTATTGCAGGCCGTGCAGATCCAACGGGAGCGTGCGAAAAAAAGGAGAGCCCGCAGCAAGAGGATGCACCGCCGAGCAAACGTCATGGATGAAGCCCGGCAGCGTCAACTCCGCGGAGCGAGTGCCACCCCCTATGGTTTCTGCGGCTTCGCGAACAAGCACGGTGCGCCCCTCGCGTGCCAACGTTATCGCGGCGGCGAGACCGTTGGGCCCTGACCCGATGACGATCGCATCGTAGGAGCGTGAGGCATTCACGGTCCGATAGGTTGACTCCCCGACGCTCGGCGCGTGAGGGCCGACGGCCAGGCGACGATGGAGATGGCTACAGAGTGATCGGCCTCGATGGATGCGGGCGAAATTATCAACGGCGCTGCTTCGCGAGCCGCGTCGTGCCCCACGGCGCTTCGAGTACGTAGAGGCCGGAATTCACGTCGCTGATCACCACATACTCTCGTGAGCGCGCTGCGACTTTCTTTCGTGGCAGCGATAGTACGGCAACACTGACGACGTAGGCTTTCGCCGGCAGCACGCCGGCCGGATCGGGGACATCGGGCGGTACGAACGACGTCACTTCGCGCGGCGCTCCCGACGAGAGATCGATCACACGCGCGCCGTCCGAGTTCCATGGCACCACCGCAATGTCACCACGGACGGCGGCGCGCTGTGGCGAGAAAACGCTGAGGTCGGTCGGTGGAAAAACGCTCGAGCGCGGAGTGCGATGCACACCGAGCTCGCGAGGCGACGCCGGGTCTGTTACGTCCACCACTCGCAATGCTCCCCATTCTCCCGGCGCATCACGCATCGTTGCGGTAACCGTCGCACCAGCGGTGCACCGCTTGTTCTCGACGGACGGGCAGAGAACCGCGCGCAGCGAGTCGCCATCCTTCTTGTCGATCATCATGACCGGAATCGTGATACCAGCGGGATCGCCGTCAGGAGAAAATGCCTCGGGTGCTGTTATGCTCGTCTGAAGCAGAACCACGGCTCGAGCTCCTGCCGCTTCCGCGAGACGCACCCGGTCGGCGACGGAACATCCGGGAGTGTTGGGTGGCGCTGGCTGGGTGGGTTGCCGGCCCCGGTCTACGACGGCGATCCGGTCCCTTGTGTTGGAGAGATATGAGCTGGTGTCTAGCGACACCGTTTTGGATTTTGCCGCCGACGCGTCTCCATGTTGCATGGCGCCCATGTC
>JACDCM010000501.1 GCA_013817545.1 Gemmatimonadaceae bacterium
GCCGAGCTCGGCCTTGTGATAAGCGATGGTGTGTGTCCCGATCGACGTGCCGAAGGACTGGTCATTGTAGCGGCCGCCGCTCATGACGTCCCACCTGGAGTCGTAGGTAGCGCTGTACGGTCCCGACGAATGCGGAAGGCCGAGGGAATGGCCGATCTCGTGTCCGTACGTGGCCTGCGTCGCCCAGTTCGCCATCCACGTCATTCCATAATCTTTCGTCTGTCCGTCGCGCGTGAGGGTCCAGCCGCCGCCCCACGACGCATACATGTGCAGATTGAACTGCATCATGATGCCGTAATAGTCCGGAAAGAACACGTCGGCATCGGCCGCGCCGCTGCAGTCGTTGAGCATCAGTCCCCAGTCCGGACTCTGGCTGAGGCCTTTCGGGAAGTACTCCGCTCGAGTCTTCGGCAAGTTGTACCAACCCACTACAACAGTCCCGGCCAGGTTGATGCTGTTCGCGGACAGCTCCTGCCAGTAATGATCCAGCCCAGGGTAGCTCGTCCCCATCCAGCTGTCGTACTTAGCTTTTGGGTGCGAATCCACCGTCAGTGAGTCGGCGAAGCGGCACAGAATGGTGACGTACGGCTTGCTTCCGCTCTGCGCGGCTCCGGGCGCAGCACGACTGTAGGATGCCTGTTGGGCGAGCACGATCGACGTGACCCGCGCGGTTGGTGGCCCGGTCTGCGCGCCAGAAACACCAGGAATTGGTCTGTTCAACGCACCGGACGTCTGAATGGTAACGCGCCGGCGATCGACTGCAGAAGCGCCGCCAAGTGAACGCAATGTCGCGGCAGTTATTTGAAGCCGCGTTGCGCGTCCGGCGTCGTCAACGAGCACATACGCGGGAACGACGACGCGTGCACGATCGCCCGGGACTTCCCAAACAGTGTGAAAGGTGCCGGTGAGCGTCTGCGCGCTTGCGCCATGCGCCCTGCCCGCCGTGAGCGCGGCGAGAGAAAGAATCGCGGAGACAAGGGAGCGAAAGCACATGGTTATCCGGGGTCGAGCGCAATACTGAGAACCCGCACAGCGCCTCCGCCATCCGGAGTGCGCGCACCAGTAAGGGACACGCGCTTGCGATCAAGCGAACGTGCTCCGTTGTGGCGCTCGAGAAGGTGCGAGCTCACTACCAGGGTCGTCGGGCGCCCGCCAGCATCGATGAGGACGTAGGTCGGCGTGTCGCCCCACACTATGTGGAAGGCACCGGAGAGCTTCACGATGGAACTGTCACTCTTCTGCACTTGCTCTGGCGCGTCCGACCGAGACGGCGCCGCGGCGCGCACGCACGCGACTACCCCAAGCGCGATAAAGAGTGCAGAAAGCCGGTGCAGAGTTGTGAGGGGAGGCATCGCGAATTCGAAGGAGAATTGAAGCGCCTGCATAGTATAAACGAACGTGCAGGTGGGCGTGAAACATTCAGCGCGGGAGCATTGCGAACGAAGTTGTGCCTATCTTTCACCTTCCCGCAAACAACGCCTGCCACGGAGGTGGTACATGAAGATACTCGGGATCGTTCTAATTGTTCTCGGCGCTATCGGCCTGGCCTATCAGGGGATTACCTACACCAGGAGCCGCGAAACGGTGAAGCTCGGCCCAATCGATATCACGGCGGAGCGCAAGGAAACCATACCCATTTCGCCGTTGCTCGGAGCTTTGGCGATCGTAGCTGGAGTAGTGCTGGTGGTTAAGGCCAAAAAAACCTGAGCATGGATCAAGCAGGCGCTCGCCTTCACGTAAGCTGGTCTGGGCGAGCGTCGTGCGTAAAGCGGAGCGGGAGGCGGGAGGCACCCACTGCCGTGTGGATTGAGTCCACTACCCGCCCACCCGGTATCCCGCCTTTCTCACAGTGAGAATGTGCTTGGGACGAGCAGGATCCTCCTCAATTTTTCGCCGAAGCTCAGCCACGTGCGTGTCCACCGTGCGACTGACGACGCCTGTACCGTACCCCCAGACTTCCTGAAGCAGCTCTATTCTGCTCGCCACCGCACCACGGCGGCGCACCAGTGCAACCAGCAGATCGAATTCCATTGGCGTCAATTCCACAGGCGCCTTCGCGCGAGTCACCGATCGCGACGCGCGATCGATCTCCACGTCGCCAAGCCGCTCCGATAAATCCGATTCCCGGTTGCCGGTGCCCGCTCGCCGCAACAACGCTTCCACACGCGCGAGCAGCTCCATCACCCCAAATGGCTTTGTGACATAGTCGTCCGCTCCCATACGGAAGCCCCGAACCTTGTCGGCCTCCTCCGCCCGCGCAGTAAGAATGAGCACCGGGGCGCTCATGCCTTCTGCTCGCAGCGCTTTCAACACTCGATATCCGTCGAGTCCGGGCAGCATCAGGTCGAGGATGATGAGATCAGCGCCAAATGAACGGGCCTCTTCCAGTCCCGAAACACCGTCCGCCGCCACGCGCACCTCGTAACCTTCGATCTCGAGGTTGTTGCGGAGTCCGAATGCGAGATCGGCGTTGTCTTCGATTACGAGAATTCGTGTCACAGGGCGGGCTCCTCCAGGCTTCGGTGGGTATCGTCCAGTGGACTGACCGCGTGACTTGCTTGCTGCAGCTCGCGGCGCGCATCCGGTAACTCGATAACCAACCGGGCGCCTCCGCCTGGCGCGCTCTCGGCCCACGCGCGGCCGCCGTGCGCGCCGACGAGCTCACGAACTACAGAAAGGCCTATACCGCTGCCAGCCACTGCCGACCCCGCGTCTCGATCGAGCCGGTAAAACGGAGTCCATATTCGCTCGCGCTCCGTAATCGCTATGCCTGGACCATGATCGTCGACACGGATTATTACGCGATCTCCGTGCAGCGTTAACGTGACCGTCACGATCCCTCCCTGCGGACCATACTTGACCGCGTTGTCCAGGAGATTTATCAGCATCTGACGGAGCGCCTCTCGGTCGACAGGCGCAACTATCCCCTCCTCCAGATCCTCGCGAACCGTTACGC
>JACDCM010000138.1 GCA_013817545.1 Gemmatimonadaceae bacterium
CCCTTGCCCCTTGCCCCTTGTCCCCAGATGATAGCTTGCGATGGAGCACTTCCCGACAGACCAGATCTTTTTCTGAAGCCTGACTCTGTTCTCCGCGCGTGCGTCACCCAGCCCGCTTACCTGATCCTTCATGCGCCTGCTCGGTCTTCTGATAATCGTCCTTTGCATCGGTATCGGCCCTGTATCCGTGAAAGCGCAAGGCGACAGCGCGCAGACGACTAACGTCTTTCGACGCTTTTCGGAGCACGTGGGCAAGATCGAGGTGAGCGAGACAGGTTCCGGGGCCAAAGCTACCCTGGGGTCCGGCTTCTTCGTCTCGCCCACGGGCCACATGATTACAAACTACCACGTGATATCCAAGCTGGTTCACGATCCCGATCGATATCGCGCGGAGCTAATCGGAGCTGACGGAGAGGCGCATCGTGTTACGGTCATCGCGGTAGATGCGATAAGCGATCTGGCTCTTGTGCTGACGTCCTTCAAGCCAAAAGAGCACTTCGCGCTGGCGCGGGTGACATTGGCACAGGGGACCCGGCTGTACGCGCTCGGCCATCCCAGGGATCTGGGGCTGAGCATCGTGGAGGGGACGTACAACGGATTATTGCGGCACACGCTGTACCCGAAGATTCACTTCACTGGCTCACTCAATCCCGGCATGAGCGGAGGGCCAACGATTTCCGTGCGCGGAGATGTGGTCGGAATCAACGTGTCGACCGAAGGAAACGAGATCAGTTTTCTCGTACCGGCGGAGCGCGCAGCCGAGCTTCTCGAAAAAGCTCGGCAAACGAACTTCGCGCCGTCGAAAAGTCTGCTGGTGGAGGTAGGACGGCAGATTCGCGCGTTTCAGGATATCTACTTCGCGCGCATGTTCACTGGAGCGACACCACGAGTCAAGCTCGGCAAGTTCAACCTGCCGACGAAACCAGCCCCTTTCTTCAAATGCTGGGGAGATGGAACGAGAAACACGAAATTGACTTACCAGGTCGTGGAGCATTCCTGCTCCACCGATGACTACCTGTTCATCTCGGGAGACCAACTGTCCGGTGTCGCCGAGCTTTCCCACGAACTCATCACGACCAGCGAACTGAACCCGGCGCGCTTCTATGCTCTCTACTCCAGCCGGTTCCAGGAAGAAACCATGTCCGGCATGTATGGAAACCTGGAGCAGGTAACTCCCTTCGAATGTGAAACTCGCAACGTTGTCAATGCAAAGCGAAAGCTGCGAGCGGCGATATGCGTGCGGCGCTACCGCAAGCTCGATGGGCTTTTCGACGCGGTGATCAACGCAGCCATACTGGGAGAGCGGGATGTGGGGCTGCTTACAACGCTGGCGATCTCAGGCGTGAGCTTCGAGAATGCGCAGCGGCTCGCCAAGCGCTTTCTGGAAAGCATTCAATGACGCGTATCGTGTACGTCGAAGTGCTCGACGAGCGGTCTCGTTTGAGGGAGCGCGTAAGACTGGAACGTTTGCCTGCTGTTATTGGGCGCGGCTACGACAGCGACGTGATACTCGACGATCCGTATGTGTCTCCCTCCCACCTGCGTATTCTGGTCGACGAACAGGAGACGCTGTGGGCGGAAGATCTCCAGAGTCTCAACGGCCTGCATGATGTGTCGCAAGCAGCTCCAGTCGCGCGGCTGGAGCTTCGCTCAGGTACTCGTCTCAGGGTAGGGCGTACCACCCTCCGAATTCTAGATTCCGGGCATCCGATCGCCGCCACTCTTGCGGACACGCGCACTGCTGGCGCCGTTCGACGGCAGCTGCTGTCATCCAGGGTGAGCATAGCTGTGACCCTGGTGGCGCTCACTCTCTTTACACTGCTGGGGTTTCTCGGAAATCATGAAAAGGAAGGCATTGCTCAGAGCGTGACGGCCGGCCTGCTGATCGTTTCGGCGCTCACTGTCTGGGCCGGCTGCTGGTCACTCGCGAACCGCCTGGTGTCGCACCGCTTCAATTTCGTTTTACACCTGGGTCTCGCGGCGACGGGAGCGGTAATCCTTCTCGCTTCGAGCCAGCTGACTGAGTGGCTGGACTTCCTGCTACCGGCCGCCGACGGCTTTTCCGTGATAGATGCGACTGTTGCGCTGGTCGTCTTTGGCGGACAGCTGTACGGACACCTATTGCTGGTTACTTCCCTGACTCATCAAGTGTTATGGCGTTCGGCCGCCGCGTTCACGGCGACGATAGCGGGACTGATAGTGCTCTCGGTGTACGCGGCGGATGATCCGTCCGTAAGTCAGCTTCCCTTCTCGGCCACGCTCAAACCGCTTCATCCGCGTCTCGTCCGCACGATTTCGGTGGACGAGTTCGGAGCCGCGGCGTCTGGTCTGAAAGAGCGCGTGGACAAGGTTGCACGGGAGAAGTAGGGCTGCGCCGGGATCACAAGCGTCAAAGTCGTGACACCAGGACGTTATTCCTCTTGCGCGAGAATGCTGCGATAGACTGTGGCGGTTCCGTCGTCGAAGACGCAGGCGATTATTCGGCGGAAGTTTGCATCGTTTTCGCGCATGACGTCGAGGGCGATTGCGGCGGCGTCACTTCTGGGATATCCGTACACGCCGGTTGAGATCGCGGGGAACGCGATCGCGTCGATGGCGCCATGACCGCGTGCAATTGTGAACACACTCGAGTAAGCTTTGCGAAGCAACTCCGCCTCGCCGAAGGATCCGCCCCGCCACACCGGCCCCACGGTATGGATTACGTAGCGAGCCGGCAGGCGGTAGCCGAGGGTTAGCACCGCTGTTCCGGTTGGACAACCTGGATGCTGCATGCACTCGGCGAGAAGCTGAGGGCCAGCCGCGCGATGAATGGCGCCATCAACGCCACCGCCTCCGCGCAGCGATTCGTTTGCCGCGTTGACGATAGCGTCAACCTGCAGCTTGGTAATGTCGCCCTGTACGATCTCGATCATGGGGAGGGCTCGGCTTGCTCGACGTCTGTATCCGGCACTGGCAATCCGTTACGAAGCAATCCGCAATCCGCTTTCACGTCAGCATCCGAAATGCGCAATCCGCAATCCGCCATCAGCTCGTCCGCGTCCGGAATCCGCCTCACACTCCGAATTGCCGCAGATGGTGATCGGCATGGCGGTAGGAAAGAACACCCCACTGCCTTCCGGTCAGCGGTCCGAATGCAGGATGTGCCGCCCATTCGGTAGCGCTTTCGCGCTCTGCCAAGCGATTTACCAGCTGCGAGAGATTCGCGAGGTCGGCTTCGCACTCGCCGGGATCCCCCTGCATGAGTTCAAGAGCTGTGGGGGCCCCTCTGGGAAAGGGAAGCCAATAGATGATTATTTGCTTGATCGGTGTCCAACTCAACGGCGAGTTCTTCGACCTGCAGTGAAGGTCACCCACAGCCATCCGCACCGACTCGGTTATATGCCGCACCATTCGAGGTGCATTCATACGTCCCCACCGCGCCTGATGTTGCCGTGTAAGATGCCTGAATCGTTGCATCACCTCTTCGCGTGTGCTCACTTGAAAGAGAGTTTTCACGAAGCTCCGTGGTGAGGGTTTGGTGATATCGAATTTCAAACTGCGAACAACTAATCGTACTTTTCAAGCGTGAATGGTAGCAGTGAACAACGCGGCCATCGAGCACTCAGGATGTAGCCACCGAAGGTTCCGTCTTGTCGAAAACCTTGCCGAGCCACCAGATGCACAATAGCACCTCCCCGGAGAGCGCGAGCAACGCCAACGACGCACCAGTCGCTATTCTCCAGGGCTCGATAGCACCTGGTATCCCCCAGCGAACAGTTGCAGCCATCATGGCGGGAATAAGCAATGCAATTATCAGGAGCACGAACGATCCCAGCATGATCACCATCTGCTGGCCTATCGTCTCGATCCCTCCCGCGCCCTGCAAAGTGCGCTTTCCCCACTCCGGAAAAAGCAGCGCCAGCGCATTCTGGATGCACATTCCGATTGCGTTCACTGCGGGTAGAACGGCGGCCGCGGCGACGACCAGCATCGTCCGTTCGGCGAGCGCCGTCTGAATCGTGTCGTTGCCGAGCAGCAGCAGGTACGCAAGAGCAAAGAAGGAGAGCTGAAGCGCAGAGAGGGCGAGAGCAGAGGACGCGACTTCTGCGCCGACAATCGCGGCACCGCTGAGTGGATATGACCGCAGCAAATCCAGTTTGGGAAGATCGTTGCGAAGGTCGTTGCGCACCCAGATTGGTCCCGCGACTATCAGCAAAGCACCCCAGGCAATGAGGAAAGTGCCCAGAAATTCGCTGATGCTACCCTCGATGTTGAACGATGCGATTGCGAAACCGATAGCAAGACCCGCCAGGAGGCGCGCCACCATTGCCAGACGGAACGTGCGTGTAATTGCGATGCTGTTTTTCCAGATGATCGCTACGGCTGGAGCTCCGGTTGGTGCCAGCGGCAACCACGCTCGTGCAAGCTGTTTCCGTCCGCTGAGAGAAGCGCCCAGCGCGCCACGTTCGCGCACCGCCGCAACGCGCTTCGCCCGTTTGGCGGAGGCTTCGACAGCGGCTTCCTCGAACGCCGAGTCGCTTCGCAGCACCCAGAGGTAGTGCACGGCGAGAATGGCAATCGCTGGCGCAAACGCCGCGAGCCATGCAGCGGCATCCTTCGCGAATCCTGGGGCCATCGCGAGACGAAACGGAAAGAGCGCCACCTGCGCGGCGGGTTCACGGAGCACCAGGCCGAGAGTCACGAGAAAGTCTCCTCCCTGCCGACCCGGAACGACCGCGTAAACACTCCACGCCAATGCCAGGCCGCCGGCCGCGAAGAGAGTGATAGCCACCGCATTTCGCTTGAGGCCCGCGCGACCCTGCGTCATTGCGCTGGTTCGCACAAGAGAAACGCCGAGCTGATGCAGGTAGAACGTTGAAAAGAGTATCCAGAAGCCGGCTACCCTCAACCCGAATGGCAGCGGACTTCCTCCGCGTGCGAATAGTGTCCAGAGCAGCGAGCTCATCAGAATCGCGAACTGCGCGCGAAACAGCTTGTACGAAATCAGACTCCGTCGCGACAGCGGTCCCTGAAAAAGGAACTGCACCTCTGCCTGCGTGAATGCGAGAGCGGAGCGCTCGCCACCGAACACCCACCATCTCGCTGAGAAAAGCGCTACAACAAGCGCCGCGACTTCGAGCCCGGCCCCGCCGAAACCGCCAGACGGCAATACCTGCGCACCTTCAGGTCGTAGGAAAATGAACCAGAGATACGATCCACCCAGCAGGAAGGCGATCGCATACCGGGGCCTTCGCATTCGCCGGAACTGCCGCCTCACCCGATTGCGCATCGAGTGGCGTGTGAGATACCAGTAGGTTGAGAGGAGGGAAGGGGGCAAGATTGGGAATGGACGATTGGGTTGCGGATTGCGGACAACTGCGACTGCGAACTGCGAAGCCTGGACAGCTACGAATTTCAGACAGCCAAGAATTTCAGACTACGAACTACTGCCTTCGAACTGGGTTACGAATTACGTACTGCAGAACGGATGCTGATGGCAAATCACACATTTCTGACGACGCTCGTCGTTCTTCGCAGTTCGTAGTTCGCAGTTCGCAGTTGTCCGCAATCCGCAATCCGCAATCAACTCCGTCTCAACCCTCCCCACTCGTCACCGCCAAAAACACATCCTCGAGTCCGCGGCCCGCGAGCTGCGGACGCTCCGCGATTATTTCGTCGATCCTCCCGATTGCCATGAGCCGGCCCTTCTGGATGATCAGGATGCGCGTGCACAGCTCCTCGACGAGATGTAGCAAGTGGGAGCTCAGAATGACGCCGGTGCCCGAGCGAGCCCGTTCGGCGATTGTCTGTTTCATCCGTCTTATCCCGACCGGATCGAGGCCCGTGAGCGGCTCGTCGAGGAGAAGTGCTTTCGGGTCGTGCAGGAGCGCGCATGCTATCGCGAGCTTCTGCTTCATTCCCCGCGACAGCTCGTCGGGGAGCGCATCACGCTTGTCGGAAAGCTCCAGCTCGGACAGCAGGGGATCGATGCGCGCCTCCGTATCCGCAACACCATAGAGACGGCCGATAAAGCGCAGGTGCTCTGTGACCGTGAGATAATCAAAGAGATGCGGCTCGTCGGACACGAAAGCCATCTCGCGCTTCGCGGCCACGGCATTGCTGCCGAGGTCGATACCCGCGATCCGGATCGTTCCGCTTGTCGGACGGATGATGCCGGCCAGGCTGCGAAGGGTCGTCGTCTTTCCCGCACCATTTGGTCCAACCAGTCCCAGCACCTCACCGGCAGGTACGGCGAAGGACAGGTCACTGACGGCAGTGAAGTCGCCGTAAAGCTTGGTGAGGACTTGGACTTGAATCACGAGTATGGGGAAACGGGAATCGGGAATCGGGAAGGAAGCAGGCTGCTGAAAAGATATAGCATCGCGGGCTATGACTAAAATCAGACTGCCCATGCTCAGTGTCTTGCCTCCAGTCTCCGCTTCAATCCTCCCATTCCCGTTTCCCCATTCCCGCCTCCCGCCCCCCGCTCCCCGCTCCCAACGGCCTCCCGCTCCCGACAATCTCCCGCCGCCCGTCTCCCGCTTATCGCCTTCGTGCCGTATTCTCTCTCGCCGCATTGCCGGTCCGCCAACACGGGTACACAGGAGATAGTCATGGCCACACCAACGGGCCCAAGCTCTTTCGACGAGTACGCATTCATTGAGCGGGTTGAAGCCGCGGATGCGGTACAGCTTAGCCAGCTTCTTCTGCGGCCGGCTCCGGAAGAGGAACGGGTTCTAAGAACGTACTTCGGCGACCTGCGCTACCAGCGCCTGCATGGCCTGGCTGTCAGGCGCGCGAGCACGCGAGGAAAGCGCGGCGAGAAGGGCAATGTCGTGATTATTCACGGAATAATGGGGGCAGAGCTGAGCGCCTTTGACGGCGAGCGGAAAAATCGGATCTGGATGCGCGTCCTGCGTCTCCTCCTCGGCGGCCTCGTCGGTCTCCGCCTCAATGACGATGGGTCTGGAGACGCGGACGGCGTGGGTGAAGTAAGAGCCACCGGTATCCTCAAGAACACTTACGGTGAGATCATCTTGTCGCTCGCCGAACACTGGAATGTCAAACCGTTCTGGTTCGATTGGCGCAAGGATATCAGGACGGCCGCCGGACAGCTCGACGTGAAAATATCCGAATGGTTCGGCGACCGCGCACCGGTGCACATCGTCGCGCACTCCATGGGCGGTCTGGTCGCGCGAACCTTCATTAAGCAGTATCCCAAGCGCTGGAAAGCCATGCGCGGACGCCTGGTGATGCTTGGCACTCCGAACCATGGATCATTCGACATACCATCCGTGCTTACGGGCGCAGACAAGACGGTGCGCAAGCTCGAGCTCTGCGACATCAAACACAATCTCGGCGAAGTGCTCGAGATCCTGCACACCTTCGTCGGGTCGTATCAGATGCTGCCGTCGCCGAAGGAGATGCCGAGCATCGCACCACTGTACAACGCCGAGACCTACGGTACGCTTCGAAAACCGCTGAGCGTTCCGCAGCGGCATCTGGACAATGCCAGGGCCTTCCACGAATGGCTGCGCGACGCGATCGATCCCGCCAACATGATTTATATCGCGGGATACAATCGGCCGACTCTTTGCGACATCAAGAAGCAGAACTGGAAGTCGCTCGATTCGCTCGACGCGTATGCCGTCACGCTCGAAGGCGACGGCCGCGTTCCGCACGCACTCGGAAAGCTCAAGGGCGTCCCGACCTACTACGTGGACGAACTACACGGAGATCTGCCGTCGAATCAGCAAGTACTCGCCTCGCTCGAGGAGTTGCTCCAGCATGGCGTGACTGACCGCCTCCCGATGTCCATGCCGGCGCAGAGTGCACGCGGGCCTGCAGCGGAAAAGCGAGCCCGCGCAGCTCTGAACGTGGAGCTCGGCCGTGACGCGGACGACGAAGCGCGCATCGATCAGTTCGTGCGGCGGATGCAGACGCGTCGCGATGGCGCCGCGACGACGCCCCGGGTCCTCGCGGAAGAGCAGAGAGTGGCGCAGGCGATCACCAGGGGCTTCCTCCGCTCCCCCAGTGATGAACGCGCCAGCTCCGGGGCTACAGCTGGGTCGATACCGACCGATGGCATACCGGTACGAATCGAGGTTCGGCTGGTTCACGCAGCTATCGAGAACACGGCGTCCTACGACACGTCCGATCTGCCCGTAGACGCGATAGCGGTTGGGCACTATCTGGGCGTGAAGCCTGTAAACTCGGAAGGCGCCATAGACAGGGCGATCAGCGAAGCGCTCGCAGTCGACGGTGAGAGTGACGGAAACTCGGACCTCTTCATCATCACTCAGTACGCACAACGCGGAATCATTCGTGGCGAGTTGGGGCAACCATTCTTCCTCCCGGATCCGCGCGCCGAGCCTGGCGCAGCTGGCCGTGCGATAGCAATCGCAGGTTTGGGTATTCCCGGTCGTTGCGGTGCTCCGGAACTGACCGTTACTGTGCGGGAGCTGTGTTGGTCGCTGGGCCGCATGGACAAGAAGCATCTGGCGACGGTGCTGATCGGCTCGGGGCTCGGAAACCTGTCCGATTCCGAGGCGATTGGCGCCTGGGTGCGTGGTCTGGAGGAAGCCAGTAGCAACCCTCGGCAAGCAGAGAAACAACATCTGAGTCGCGTGACATTTGTCGAGCTGGACGAGCGAAAGGCGCTTCTCATCGACGAGGCGCTACGAAAGCATCCCTGTCGCACGGAAGCCAGAGCCGGTACGCAACGCGCGAAGGCGCTGGCCGAAGCCGGCACCGACGAGCAGCCGTTTGCGGTAGACTATGAAGAGCTCGGCGCCGAGAAGCGTGCATCGCTTAAACGCAAGGCGATCGCGAAAGCGCGGCACCGCGCGAAGGCCGAGCTGGAACGGGACACGGCGGACGCCGGGCGGAATACCTCTCCTACGCGACTTTCGGTTGGGCTGGAGAGCGACAAATATCGCTTCGGCGCCATCACGGCGGTCGCGTCCATTCCCGAACGACTCATTACGATCGATCCGAAACTGGTAATGGATGTGAACGATCAGCTCGTTTCAGCGGCTGATCTTGTCACTCAGTGTGAGCGTGGCACACTCCTCGGCCATCTGCTGGTCCCAGCGGATCTGCGTGATCAACTGGGGGGACATGCTCCACTCGTGATGATGGTCGACAGCGTGACCGCGCGAATTCACTGGGAAATGATGGCCCTTCCGCTTCCGGTTGTCGGTCGCGCTACCACGGCAAATTCGAATGGCGATGACGTACTCTCGGACGCTGAACGCAGGGCCGACAAGGAACGTTCTTTCTTCAGCCTTAGCCGCGGACTGACCCGTCAGCTGCGGACGAGTCTGGCTCCTCCGCCTGAGCCACCGCCTCCGGCGCGAAGGACGCTCAGGGTTCTCGTGGTTGCCGACCCGGGAGTTGGCGGGTGGCATCTCAACGGCGCCGAGGAAGAGGGCGTGCTGGTTGCCGATCTCCTGGAGAGTTACAACACGGTCATGAGCGCCACGACCGGCAATCGCGTGGAAGTCGTCCGCCTTTTCGGTCCGCGCGAAGCGACGCGCGCAAACGTTCTGGGTCATCTTTTTCTCAAGCAGTTCGACGTTCTCCATTTCGCCGGCCACTGTCAGTACACGCGCGATGAACCTGGCCGGTCCGGGTGGATCTTTGGTGACGGCGAGTTGCTGAGCGCGAACGAGCTCAACCGGATAGACCGCATCCCGAAATTCGTCTTCTCCAACGCTTGCGAGTCCGGTATAACGCCGGACGACGCCGAGCGTCGCGACGCCGGCCTGGCGCCCAACTTTGCCGAGGCGTTCTTCGCTCGGGGCGTATCCAACTTTGTGTGCAC
>JACDCM010000139.1 GCA_013817545.1 Gemmatimonadaceae bacterium
AAGTGGAGCATCAAGGAAGTCATCGGGCACATGGCCGATACAGAGCGTGTCTTCTGCTATCGGGCACTCCGGTTCGCCCGCGGCGACGGAACGCCGCTCCCGAGCTTCGACGAGAATGATTACGTGCTGAACGCAAACTTTGCCCAGCGCACCATCATGGATCTCGCAGACGAATACGACGCAGTGCGCCGAGCGACCATACTGCTTTTCCGGAATTTCAGCCCTGACGCCTTCATGCGCATAGGCACCGCGAGCGAGAGGGAATTCACGGTGCGCGCGCTGGTCTACATCGTTGCCGGCCACGAGCGCCACCACCTGGCGCTTCTCCGCGAGCGCTACCTGAAGTGATCGACCACCGAATGCTGTTCCCCGAGCTCCGTTCACCGCGCTGTACCAAACCGCGCACCGAACACCGGGCACCGAGCACCGGACTCGTTGCGCAGCGATTCTGCTTCCTTCCGACAACTGCTCTGATGACCCGCGCTTTCCCGGCAATCTCCTTTCTTCTTCTTTTCATGGCGTGTCAGCGCGCCGACGACAGGCCAGCCAACCAGGCCAGCGCAACCCGCGCATCCCTCAGCATCACGAGCGAGCGTCGAGGCAACCTTCAGATCGTCGGCGCCGACACTCTCAGCGAGTCCGCCCGCGTCATCGCCCTCTTTCCGGAGCCTGACGGTGCCGGGATTGCCTACACCTTCGCTGATTCCGCCGGCAATGTCTCCTCGGCACTTGGCCTTCTCGACAGCGGCAAGGAGAGCGCCCAGCTAATCTGGCCCGATTCAGTTGTGAATGTTGACTGGCCAGGCGCGCACAAGCTTACCTGGACCGCGTCGAGCACTCGTGGTGGCGTACATGCCGTTGTAGATGTTCACAGTGCCGAGTTGGGACACATCGAGGAAGAGCATCCCATTCCGAGGGCCTCGGTTCCCTCCGACAATACCGAAGCGGCGGAGTCGTCCGCTCGATCCCGCGCTACTGCCTACATCGATTCTCTTCGTCTCCAACCAACCGGGGTTCCGTCGCAGGGAACGCTGCGCTACACGGTCACGCGACTCATGCGGGCGCCGTCGGATTCGCTGGTTGCATTCTATGTCATTGCCCGAGCCAGTGAAGGAAGCGTTCGTCTTAACCCCGCTTGGTACGCCCTCGATCTCCGAACGGGAACGGTGGCTCCCGTCGACAGTCTCACGGGCAAAGCTAATGCGCTCCCGGAATCAGCAGCCGCATGGGTAGGGAACGACCGATTCGTGTACGTCAAAGGGCTCATCCTGCACGAGGCGAAGGTGCGGCGGCAGTAGGAAATCACGCTCCACCATACCTGCACCGCTCGCCCAGCCGTTTCGCCTGCCGTCGCCGCGCTCGTTGTCGTTACGCTATCTTGCTTGCCATGTCTGACGCCGAATCCTCCACCGAGCTCCTCAACTCTCTCAGGGTTGCGTTCTCCGGCCAGTACGACGTCGAGCGGCCGCTTGGCGTTGGCGGCATGGGGACTGTTTTTCTCGCAAAGGACATGACGCTAGACCGCAAGGTCGCGATCAAGGTGATCATTCCCGAGCTGGCGGCGAACAAGGCGTTCCGGCAACGCTTTCTCAATGAAGCGCGCACCGTCGCAAAGCTCAGACACCCGAACATCGTCGCCGTGCACGCCGCGGGAGAAGTTGCGGGGAGTCTGTATTTCGTCATGGAGTACGTGCCGGGGGAGAGCTTGCGCGACGTGATCGACCGCGAGCCAATGGCAGACCGCGTGCGCGCCACCGCAATCCTCCGCGATCTGGCAAGCGCGCTCGATTACGCGCACGCTCAGGGCGTAATCCACCGCGATATAAAGCCGGAGAACATCCTGATCGACAAGGACAGCGGGCGCGCCATGCTCACGGACTTTGGCGTCGCCGGTCTGACTGATCAGGGTGCCGCGGACGAGCGAATGACAGGTACGGGGATGATCGTTGGATCGCCGCGCTATATGAGTCCCGAGCAGGCAGCTGGAGAACGACAGCTCGACGGGCGGAGCGACATCTATTCCCTTGGACTTGTAGGATACGAAATTTTTTCCGGCGGCCCGACGTTCGCCGGTACCAGCGCCGTATCCATCATCACCAAGCAGATCACGGAGAAACCCACCCCACTCGGCGAAAAGACCAAGGGAGTTCCTCCTGTTGTTGCGAATTCCATCGACAAGGCGCTGGAAAAGGACCCTGCGAATCGCTGGCAAACAGGCGGTGAGTTCGCCCGTGCTCTGGCCGATGACACCCCTGGTCCACTGTATCTCGGGGGCAGACGTTCAGCGAGGCAGAGACGCACGCGTCTCCTGATCGCTGGCGCTATCGCCGGTGTAATGCTCGTCGGAATTCCCATCGCATGGCGGCTCTCCGCCAGCGACACGGGCGCACCAAAGGGAGTCGACCCGCGGAAGTCCTTCTTTGTCGCGCCGTTCGAGAACCAGACCAGTGACCCTTCGCTCGGATGGCTGCGAGACGGAAGCGTCAACATGCTCACGCTCAATCTCTCGTCCTGGAGAGACCTGAACGTCGTGGATTACGAACGGACTCTCGACTTGTTGCGCGATGCCGGCATCGGCGAAAACTCTCGTGTCGGCCTGGAAGCCGCCAGAGAGCTCGCGCGCGAGGCGGGGGTCTGGACGGTGGTGCTTGGCCAGATCACGCGAGGCTCCGACTCGCTGCGAGTCATGGCGCGCGTGTTCGACGTCGCATCCGGAGAGCCTGTTCAGCAGGCGGAAGTAGCTGCTGCCGCGGGCTCCGACCCGCGTGGCCTTTTCGACAAGCTGTCGCGCGAACTGCTGGATCTCGCCGGAGCTCCGCCCATGACTCCCGAGATGGCGAAGACCACGACGTCTTCGCTTGAGGCATACAAGGCGTATCTGACGGGTGTGCATGCACTCAACGGCTGGGAGTTCGACGTAGCAGACTCCGCGCTCGCGCGCGCGGTGCGCGCCGATAGCACCTACGCGCTGGCCTACTACAAGCGCGCGCTTCTGGCCGGATGGAAGAGGCCTAACGATTCGATAGGGGTTCATTTTGTCAGACTCGCGGCGCGCTACGCCACGCGACTGCCGCCTCGAGAGCGCGGACTCGTGGATGCATATGTCTCTGTGGCAGAGGGTAACGCGGCCGTGTTTAGTGGCGACACCGCGACTGCCCGCAGGCATCTGACCGCCGCGCAGGAGAAGTATGCGGCGCTTCTGGCGCGCGACTCCACGGACGCTGAAGCATGGTATGGAATGGGTGACGCCTACTTCCACGTGCCTTCGCCAACCGTAGCCGCTCTCACCGCGAACTGGACCCGCTCGCTACGTGCCTTCAATCGAACACTAGCGCTCGATTCCAGCTTTCACCTCGCCTATCCGCATACGCTCCAGATCTATAACAGAGCAGCCACGCGTGGCCAGGGCTTCATCCTCCTGGGCGACAGCCTGATCGGCTTTGAGTCGCAGGCGGCGACCGAGGCGTACGGTCGTGAACGCATCCTCGAGGCTCGAAAAATGGCAAGCGTGCGCGCGGTTCGGGACGCGCGGCACTGGGTGGAGACTGACCCGGATGCGCACGAAGCACACATCGCACTCGCGGAGGCACACTTGGCGTCGAACGACCCAACCGCGGCTGCAGCCGGCCTTCGCCTCGCCATGTCCCGTCCTGCGGTGCGAGCGCCCATACTTCCATACCGCATTGCGACACTCGAGCTCGCAAGCGGGCGGCCCAAGGAGGCACTGGCTACACTCCGCCAGGCGTTGCGGACGTACGGCTACGATTCCCTGTCCGGAAACGGAATGCAGCACTTCGGAGCGCTCCTGGGTGCATCCACCGTCGCCGCCCACGCAGGCTCTATCACGGACATGAACGCGGTATTCAAGCTGATGGAACGTGTAATGCCAACCTTTCCTGAGCCTGGAAAACCCGGCAGCACCGTCTCCAGCAGCACCCTCACGCGCACCTTCGCGGCCTTCAATCTCCTTGCGATGGGTGTAGAGCTCAAAGAGGTGAAGCGCGACATTGATGCAGCGATGCAAAGGCTCGCGTCCTATGGCGACAAGCTTCCCCCGGAGCAGCGTGAGATGTCCATCATGCTTCCATACTACGCCTATGTGCTCGGGCGGGACACCAGCTACCTCGCCCCCCTGAAGCGAGCTGCGGGAGAGGGGGTTCCGGCACCTCCGGTCTACCAGGCTCTGGCCGCCATCGAAAGAGGCGATACCGCGCGAGCCGAGAAGATCGCGGCGCAGTTCGCGAGGGGAGATTCTACCAAGGCAAGAACTGTTGGATCACAGGGATGGCTGGATTCGTTTGTGGAGGCTGAGATACTCAATATCCTGGGCGACGCCAAAGGCGCGGCATCCACCTATGAAGCCATCGATCCCAGTCGCTTCATGATCCAGGGGTTCTCTGACCCCCGATGGCCCCTGTATGCCCGCTCCTTCCTGGCGCGGGGGCAACTGTATGAGCAACTCGGCGAGAAAGCAAAGGCGGTGGCGGCATATACAAACTTCCTGGATCTCTGGAAGGAAGCAGACCCAAAATTGCAGCCGCAGCTACAGCGTGCTCGAGATGGTTTGGCGCGGCTCAAGGATGCGTAGCGGTAATCTCGCACGTCATTAGTCCGAATTTTCTCGGCCCATTACCAGATGCTGATTTGCCAGGTCCCGGTTCAGCGCAACCTGCACCTCGCACATCGTCGCTTGAGGCAGGAGGTCAGCCATGACAAAGAGTGATGGAATCCGGGTCGTGTCGTGCGGTGAAAATTGCAGAGACTGGAATGGAATCCATTACAGGGAGGGAATGGCTCGCAAGAACGTGGGAGCGACAAAGCTTTCGATGAACGTGGCGACTATTCCCCCGGGTGGAGTCGCGTTCGCGCATATACACGTGGATTTCGAATTAATGCTGTATATCCTCGAAGGCCGAGTCCGCCACGAGTACGGAGAGGGTCTTACCGAGGTGGTGGAGAATCAGGCAGGCGACTTCATATTCATCGCGGCCGGCGTCCCGCATGAGGTTTTTAACATGAGCGCCACGGATCCCGTCGTCGCAGTGGTCGCCCGATCCGATGCGGACGAATGGCAGAACATTGTGAAGTACGACAGGAATGGAGGCGTAGTGCCGCAATCATCACGCAACGAATGATGAGCTCGTGAGGTTCCGATTGCCCAGGTTCTGCTGCCAGGGTGTCCGATCAAAAGGACTGCGCAGTCGCAGCGGAGTGCTTTTGCTAGCGCCTGCATCGAGGTTCCCGGGCACCGGGCACCTCACTCGTCGCGGGCAGGAGTAAAACGTGAATAGGGAAAGCTTCCGGGTCTCGGTGACGAAAGACTATCTCGTCTTTGCCTCCGCACATTTCATAACCTTCTCGGGACACCGCTGCGAGCCGCTGCACGGTCACAACTACCGCGTCGGCGTGGTGATCGAGGGACCGCTGGACGCCGAGTGCTGGTATGTGGTTGATTTCTCGGTGCTGAAGACCGTTATGCGGCGTCTTTGCGACGAAATCGATCACAAAATGCTCCTGCCGAAGCGCAACCCGCGTCTTGGCGTCGAAATGCGCCAGGGGTCGGTGCACGTCGCTGTGGATGGAAAGCCGAAGTATGTCTTTCCCGAAGAAGACTGCGTGCTCCTCGATATCCCGAATACGACCGTCGAGATGCTGGCGCAGTATTTGACACAACGCCTGCGAGCCGAGCTCCGCTCCGCGGGCGCGAACCAGCTCACCGCGATCGAGATGGAAGTAGAGGAAAACTTCGGTCAATCAGCCACTTACAGAGAAGAAGCAACACTGTCCGCCTGAGGATTAATGTCAGATCTGCGATTTCCTATTGGCAAGTTCGTACCGCCAGACTCTTCCGACGCAACGCAACGCGCCAGGCTTATTGCTGACATCGATAGCGCACCTGCAGCGCTGCGCCGCGCGGCACAGGGACTCTCGAATGACCAGATCGACACGCCCTACAGGCCCGGCGGTTGGACCGTACGACAGGTGGTGCATCACCTCCCTGACAGTCACATGAACGCGTATATCCGGTTCAAGCTCGCACTCACCGAAAACGAACCGGCGATAAAGACCTATGAAGAAAACCTCTGGGCGAACCTGCCCGACACGCAGGCGACTCCGCTGGATACATCGCTCATCCTTCTCGAAACGCTTCACAAGCGGTGGTCCATCTTGCTGCGCGAGATGCAGGACGCCGACTTCGCGCGCACGTTCAAGCATCCGGACCGGGGTGCGGTCTCCCTGGACTGGACGCTCGCTCTCTACTCCTGGCACGGGCGCCACCACGTCGCCCACATCACGGCGCTCCGCGAGCGGATGGAATGGGCGTAACGCCGGTCGTACACCAGCCTTTCTCGTACGGGTTGGGCCCGCTCGAGATTACCGGGTTTGGCCTCGCCGTGCTCCTCGGCTTCGTCATTGGGCAGATCATTGGAAAGCGGGAGCTGATTCGTCGCGGCTTCGACCCTGAGCCGGTTGGCGATATTGTTTTCGCCGCGGTGATCGGGTTCCTGATCGGGGCGAAGGTCTACTACGCCATTCTGGTTGGCGACCCTTCTGCACTGCTCAGCCGTGGGGGTTTCGTCTTCTGGGGCGGGCTCACCGGCGGAGTTCTGGCGGGCTTATGGATGACGCACCGACGCGGAATGCCACTCATGCGCATCTGCGACGTCGGAGGTATCGGAATAGCGGCGGGTTACGCAGTGGGGCGGACTGGATGCTTCGCCGTGGGCGACGACTACGGGCGTCCGTGGAATTCCCCTTTCGCGGTTGCCTTCCCCAACGGTGCGCCTCCATCGACCGCGGCCAATATGCAGGCGGAATTCGGCATTGCCGTGCCGGATGGAATCTCGCCCGACGCAGTTCTGGGAGTATATCCTACACAACTTTACGAAACTGCTCTTGGCTTTTTCATGTTCGCGATTCTCTGGCGACTCAGGGGCCACAAGCATGCAGAGGGTTGGTTGTTCGGCGTATATCTTGTGCTCGCCGGACTGGAACGGTTCGCCATCGAGTTTCTGCGAGCCAAGGATGACAGATTCTTCGCCGGACTCACGCTGGCGCAAGTAATCGCTCTGGGAATGCTTGCGGGTGGTAGCGTATGGATGTGGGCCCGACGGGGAGAGTACGCCAGGGAGCCGCTGCCTCAGTAAGGCCTTGCTTGGCGCATTCTCGCGCGCTTTCACTATTTCAACGGAGAAGCTTTCACTATTTCAACGGAGAAAAGGATGGCGAGTACACGGTCGTTGCGGCGCTCACGGTCCGACAGGATGGTAGCTGGTGTGGTTGGCGGACTGGCTGATTATTTCAGTATGGACCCCACATTGGCACGAGTCATTTACGTCGCCGGCTCGGTAGTGTCGGTAGCTTTCCCCGGACTTCTCGTGTATGCGATTCTCTGGTTGATCGTACCGGCCGAAGAGTAAGTCTGTTGCTCCGAGCTGCTGCCGAGTAACGAGTACCGGTCCTCAGTTGGAAGAGTGACGTGGCAGCTTTGGTACAGGCGGTTCGACTCAACCAACTCTTATACGCCGGTACCGCGCTTTCACCAGCTGAAACAGCCCGTACGCCATAAGCCCGATTGCTACGCCGCCGAGCAGTGCAGCGCCGGAGCTTTGCTCCAGAATTCGCAGCGCGTCGCTGATGTCGGAAGCCTGACGCGGATCATACTGCAGCGCAGCGCGGATAAAGAACCAGCCCACCACTCCAAAGATCACGGCGCGCGCCCCAATGCCAAAGCGGCCAAGTCCTACGGCCACCTTGTTGGTATCTGCGCTGAGCGAGCTCAGATCGAGGTGTTCACGCACGTCGCCCGCAACCGCGAGATACAGCTGATAAATCCCGTAAGCGATTACCCCCGCTCCAGCAAGACCGACGAGCCACCTTCCCATTGGCATTTGCATCACCCGCGCCGTCCAGTGGTCCTGCGTCGCGCCTCTTCCTCCACTTGCCGTTCCAGTCAGGAGCCGCATTGCCTGGACTCCCAGCGCACCGTATACCAGGCCGCTCCAGGCATCTCCCA
Organism: Gemmatimonadaceae bacterium; assembly: GCA_013817545.1. Taxonomy (GTDB): domain Bacteria; phylum Gemmatimonadota; class Gemmatimonadetes; order Gemmatimonadales; family Gemmatimonadaceae; genus JACMME01. The sequence goes on from JACDCM010000139.1 coordinate 8,018, forward strand.
GGCGAAAGGCAATACCTTTCGCATCTCCGCCGTGGCGATCCGCGTCAGTGGCGGCAGACACAAATCGCCATAGCGCGTAACCAATCAGTCCCGTGGCCACAATTCCGAGCATAATTCGTCCAAAAGGTTGGTCGAGAATGCTTCTGATTGCGCCATACTGATCGATCTTTCGGCCGCCCGATCCAAATGCGGCTTTGGCGGCCAGGAGACCGATCACGAGGTACACGATTCCCTTCGCGCCGTACCCGAGTCGAGCGAGCCTCTCTACCCACGGCGCGGCATCGCGCGCGGCGCCACGGGCGGACGACGCGGCTTCTTTGGAATAGCTGGAAATCGTCATTGATCCATCCTCAGGTTGTTACGAAGACGTATGGAAGGATCGCGCCAGAAGCTTCGATTGGAGAAGTCGCATTGAGTGACGGCGTGGTATACGTCTGACTTGCGTCTGCCAATACCATTCGCCCATGCTTCTGAGTCCCCAGCGCAAAACGGCGCACTTCGCGACGATTCCAGCAAGTCGCGATCATTCTGAGCCAACAATGACCATTTGCCCTTAGCACGCTCAGTGGCTGTTCTATTTATTGTCGCATTGGCCACCGTCGGCGCGCTTGTTCTCTTCTTCTGGTGGAAGCAGGAGCGAATTGTATTTCAGCCGCCGAGGGGGCCACACTCCGAGGTGGGGGACGTGGAGCGCGTCACGTACAGTGCGGAAGATGAGCAACAGCTCTTTGCATTCGTCATCCGCCCGGTCGGCCAGGAGGTTGTACAGTCCCACTCACCTTCATTCAGTACACAGCCGCTCTTTCTGATAGCTTTTCACGGCAACGCAGATCTGGCCGAACGGGTAGTCCCGTGGGCGAAGGAGGTTGCGCGCCGCACTGAGCGCGTTGTGGTGTTAGCGGAGTACCGCGGCTATGGCGGTCTTCCGGGGATCCCGACAGTTGCCGGCGCGCGCTTCGACGCCCGCGCCGCGCTGCGGTTCACGCGCGATTCACTCGGCGCCCACGCGAATGGGATTGCGCTCTACGGACACTCACTCGGCAGCGCGATAGCGGCGGAGCTGGCCGCTGAGATGCAGCCCGAGGTATTGATTCTGGAATCCCCCTTCACCTCCGCGCGCGCCATGGCTCGTATCGTGGTTGCGAAACCAATCGAGCTGGTTTGGGGAATGATCTCACGCGTGCACTATGATACCGAGGCTCGTGTCCAGGAAATCGATGCGCCTGTTTGGGTCGCACACGGCACCCGCGATATGGTTATTCCGGTGCGAATGGGACAGCGGGTATTCCAATCTGCTAAACGGAAGGGCGAGTTCCTCGCCGTGTCGGAAGCAGGGCACAACGATGTGGCTGCAGCGGGTGACCCGTATTGGCGGTGGATAACGAAGGCTCTTGGCCGGCGGACACCAGGCGAATAGAAGCGGCGCCGTTCTTCGTCTCACATCTCGCTCATAAGCCAGGCCTCACGAGTAATCTCTGACCGGCCTTGATACGGTCGTCCGTCAGTCCGTTGAGCATCTTCAGAGAATCCGGCGACAGGCCATACTGTTCGGCGATGGATGACAGAGCCTCTCCGAATTTCACGTCATGATAAACCGGCTGGCGCGCGAGAAACGCCGCATACTCCTGTTGACGCCTTTCACGCTCCGCCTCCGAACGAATCGCCGCCAGCCTTCGGTCCATTAC
>JACDCM010000140.1 GCA_013817545.1 Gemmatimonadaceae bacterium
GGCTTCATGTCGGTCGGCGTCGTGGCCATCTTCACCCAGCGCTCCGACAGAAGCTGCTTGTCACGCCATTTTCCTCCGCGCGACATCAGCAGTCCAAAGCGCGCATGGTCGCGCGTGCTCGCCCAGACGCCACCACCCCAGTGACCACCGCCGCTCACGGACGGCATTCGCGTTCCGTCAATCGTGACGTAGGCGTTCCGATAACCATGCCACTCCCACGTGGGTGACGCACCGATGGGATCCATGATCTCGCGCTTGAGCACAACCGGGAGCGGTTCCTTGAAGACCCGCAGGAGCGCAAGCGCGGCGCGGTTGACACGAACGTCGTTGTACTCCCAGAAAGTGCCCGGAGTCTGCAGCGTGCGATCCCGTCCCGCTCGGCGGTCGGCCACGTCGGGCTTGTCCCACAATGTGCCCTCCCACTCGCTCGTCTGATTCAGGAGCTGGTGCCACGTTATGGCACGATTCTGCGCGCTGCCGAAGCCACCGTCGTTCACATACCTGGCTACGCTATCACGAACATCGCGAATGAGGCCCCGGTCGAGTGCAAGACCGGCAGTCGTCGCGAGATAGCTTTTGGCGACGCTGAACGTCATGTCGACGCGTTTGGTGTCCCCCCACTCGGCGACGACGTATCCGTTATGAAGGATGATTCCGCTCGGGCCGCCTCTGTCTTTCACAGGGCCGAGTACGTCGGGATACGGTTCCGCGGCAACGTTCTTGGCAACCTGCGCCTGCATGTCGCGCAGCCATGGAATCTCGTTGGCGAGTGCGAAGCTGACCGCGTCAGCGAGGCGCGCCGAGTCGATTCCAGCTTCCGTAGAACGTCGCCGAGCCCAGGAATCGCCGGAAGGAGGATAGTAGCTCTGCTCGGTGACCGACGCGGACTGTTGAGCAGCGGCGAGTGGCACACCAGCCGCATAACCCGCGGCTACGAATGCGACGACAAAACAGCTGCCACCTGCCAAATGGCGTGCACGTGCAAACATTGCAGATCTCTCCTTGGCTGACGCTGGACTCACGGCCGATCGCGGTATTTCGGCTAACCTCATCATTGCGAGGACACGTAGTGTCCGAAGCAATTCTCCGCCCCTAATACCGACCAGGAGATTGCTTCGCCGCTACGCGGCTCGCAATGACTTCGGGTGAGGCTGGCAATGACTTCAGGCACGGGTCGGTGCCTCCAGTGGAAAGAAATGCTTGCATGCGCCGTCCCCGCGCAAGGAGGAGCGTGGCCTGCGACAACCGCGCACCGGGGCACCGGGCACCGCACTCGTTGCGGTAGAAACTCCAATAACCCACACGAAAAAAAACCGCCGCCGTATACGCTACGGCGGCGGTCGTCAACTCATTCCTTACATTATCTCTTTCCGCGCCCGCCACCCTTACCGGGGCGCTCGGACTTCTGCCCTTTCTTCTTCTTCAACTCTGTAACGTTCCGATCGAAGATCGGCTGCTGCTCGGCCGTGAGAACTGAGCGGATCTCCGAGTGTGCTTTCTGGGTGAGCTCGCCAGAGTACCGGCGTCCCTGTTTTGAAGCTTTCCTCGCCTCGCGCGTTTGTGCCGTGTCCCGCTGCTGACGAACCTCGCGCGAAGAATCGCGCACCGCACGCGCCTGCACTTCATACTTTTCGCGGATCGCCTTCACCTGCGTTTGCTGAGCGTCCGACAGATTGATATCTCGGAACAACATACGCTTCGCGTCACCACGCCGCGTGCCCATCGCGCCACTCTCAGCATCGTTCTTCGAGCCTTGCTGCGCCGACGTGGACACGGACATTCCAATTATCATGGCAGCGCCCAACGCCGCCGTACGAATGCGAATCATGACTTCCTCCTGAAAACGCGGTTTCAAGCGCTGTATCGCGCACACAAGAGTAGACTCGTCTGTTTACCAGATGTTAATACGTAATTTGCGGTGTTTTTGATCGCACCAGGCCGGAGCCCAGTTTCGGTGGCGGGAAGGCGAATGGGGCAGGAACTCTGTATCTTGTGCCCGATCTCGCGAATCTGCCCACCAGCGAATCGTCGCGCATGCGTCCGCTGGCGCGTTTGGCATTGACCGCGAGCAAACGCCTGCGGCGTCCGCATGGCAGATTGTCGAAACCCCCCACACGGAACATCATGATCTGGTACGTCGCAGCCGGGAGCGCCGTGGGAGGTATGATCAGGTTCCTGTTGGGAACGTTCATTCAGCAGCGCAGCGACACCACTTTCCCAGTCGGCACGCTCCTGGTAAACGTCACAGGATCACTGCTTCTTGGCTTCCTGCTCCAATACTCCGATCACACACCGGCAATTACCCCACAGTTGCGCGCAATGCTCACAATCGGCTTGTGCGGGGGCTACACTACTTTTTCAGCCTTCAGTTACGAAACGGTCGTTCTGCTCGAGGACGGGAATTACAAGCGCGCGGCTCTGTATGTTCTCTTGAGCGTCGCAGTATCGATCGCTGGCGTGTTCATTGGATTAGCTGCAGGCCGCGCGCTTACCGATGCGCGCCCGGGCGCGTGACCCAGCGTTAATACTCCGCAGGCCCTCGCCGAGCGGCGACCAGCTCACGAACGCGCACGGTAGCCTCCAGCTGAATCCGACGCGCGCGCATCACCGCGACGGTGCTGTCAAGCGTCGCAATACCATGTGCCCTCAGCGCACGCGCCGATTTGAGGCTGTCGAGCCGCTCCTCCAGCCGCAGCATCACGCCGTCCAGGTTCGCAAGTTTGCGTTCCAGAAAGCGGTTTTCGCGCTCGAGGTACGTTACCTTCGCGCGATCGGACATGCGATGAAAAACACCCCGATCCTTCTCGGCGTTTATGTTGACCGGCGCAAGACGATGCGCATTGGAGTCCGTCGCAGCTGAAGACTGCGCTGACGCTCTGGGAGCGGCGATCGCCAGGCCGAACGCCAGCCCGGAACTCGCCAGGACGAAAGCTGCGAACAGGCCAATGAACAATGACCGAATGCGCTGAATGTTCAGAATTTTGCGACTCCTGGTGTGTTGCTTCCCTTTCAGAAAACTAAGTTGATGCGGGGTTGCGCCAAGCTACTCTACGTCACGGTACCGGCACAGTTCCGGCCTCGATTTGGATGTCCATGGGGCCGCGCGAACTGCACAGGAAGAAAACGGGATGGAGTAACACCTCCCGATTCCCCATTCCCGACCCCGACTCCCCCGCATCCATGTATCGTCTCGGTCTCCAACTCTCTAGCCCCTGGGCGTCTCCATCCCCACCAACGCTGCCGTTATCACCAGCACCGCCGCACCGATAGCGAGTTCCGCGGCGGCGGACCGACGCAGCAGTGCTGCTCCCGCTTTTTCTCCTAGCGCCGGGCGCACACGCCGCCAGTTGTATGCGCCGATCGCCAACACGGCTGACGCCACAGCGACCTTCAAGAGCAGCGTTCTCCCGTACCCGCTTCCCCAAAGCGCCGGGAACGATCCTACCTGCATCCATGCGGAGATCAATCCGGTCGCACCGAGAGCGGCGGCAAATCGCAATGCAATCGTCGAGAAGGCATTAACCAGGTCAGCAACATCGCGGTCGCCAGTGCCGGGAGCGAGTGCCGCCGGCATTCCAGCGACTAACACCAGTAGAAGACTGCCGAGCCACCCTCCAGCGCTCGCCACGTGGACGGCGTCTGCGATGATCGCTATCGGCGCCAGACTCGGAAGCGCGGCCGCATGCCCTGTAAGCGCGGGCGTAACCGCGAGCGCGAGCGCTCCGACCGCAGCGATGGTCCATCCGACGGCACGTTCACGACGAGCCAGGAAGAAGCCGATCGCGGCAACAACTATCGCGGCTATTTGAACGAGCCAACCTGTGCCCCAAACAGTTTGCGTAAGAACTCGTCCGATGACGCCCCCTGTCCCGTCGCCGCCAAGCCCCGCAAGCGCCACGGACTGCGCATGTAATCGCGCAAATGCCGCCAGCATTAAGATGAGTGCCGCTGCCAGCCCGATGTTCGCGGCTCGAGCGCGAGCTTGCGAAGCCACCCGCCCCACCGCATTCCCCCGCCGCTGTTCGAAAAGTCTCACCACTAGAAGCGCAAACGCTACCGCTCCCAATACAATGGTCAGCGCTGTGAAGCTGAGCCAGCGAATAGCGACGTAAACGGGCGAGCTGGCGTCAAAGAAGTCGTCCTGAGATGGATCCGGTGCTGCCGCCTCATCCGGCGTGAGAATCTCGGTCCTCGCCGCGGCAGCTGAGTCATTCGCCTGGATCAGCGGCGCAACAACTGACACGGAATCGCGCGGAACGCCCAGTCCACTCGCACCCTCCGTTATTGTGAAAATGAATGATCCTCGCACGGGATGCCCGTCGCGGCCGGCGATGCGCCAGAGAACGCGATAGACACCAGCTTTGGAAATGGCAGCTCGTATCTCCGCGGTCACGACCCGCGCCGAATCCACGACCGCGCTCGGCGCGCCAAGCAAGATCGACACGCTGTCAGGGCCGATGAGCTCGATTTGAGTGAAGGCCAGCTCAGGTGCCTCGTTGAAGGTCAGCCGGATCTCGCGCGGCACGGCGTTGAGGCGCGATTTGCTCGCAGGAACGGAGCTCTTGAGCTCACCGTGCGCCTCGGCGGCACGAACGGGAAAAAGCGCCAAGGCAATTGGAATCATGAGCGCGCCAGCTCGGCCGAGAAGTGACATCGGCGTAAGCTAACGCCGGGGCAAAAGCGTGACAGCAACCCACTTCCCGCACCCGTCCCCCGAACTTTCACACCCGTCTCCCGGGGCACCGTGCAGTACAAACCGAGCACCGTGCACCGAACACCGCGCTGGTAGCCAGAAGAACTCACACACACGGTCCCCCAATTGCTCGCCATACTGTTCAAGGGCTATGATGTCGAACCATGGCCTCGAATTCCCGCGCAACAAGCCACCCACCATCCTCGCGCCTCGAACCTGGTGCAGGGGTGTTCGGTTAATGCAGGTGCCCGGTAACTCCCAATCGAGCGAGAACGGCAGGCTGCCCTCCCCAGAGGCGCGTTCAGGACTCGACCCGTGGAACAGAGCCGAACTTCCCGCGCCCCCCTATCCGCGCGGACTTGCGTGGTTTGGCACAGTTGGGCCCGGAATCATTGTACTAGGCGTCTCGATCGGTAGCGGCGAATTCCTGCTCGGTCCAGCGGCGTTTGTCAAGTACGGTCTTACCCTGCTCTGGGTCACGGGCGTCGCCGTTTTCCTTCAAACGATCTTCAACACTGAGGCGATGCGCTACACGCTCGCGACCGGCGAGCCGCTGTTCACCGGCTTCATGCGCACCAGGCCAAACTCCACCTTCTGGGCGTGGTTCTACGCGATACTGTACTTCCTGCAGTCAGGTTGGCCCGCCTGGGCCGCGAACGCCGCCGGTGCGATTTTTTTTCTCGCGGCAGGTGAGATGGCGGGCCCGGCGAACTCCAGTACGGTGTACCTCATTGGCGCCGGGACATTTGTCGCGTGCGGCGCCGTGCTTCTGGTAAGCCGGCGCATTGAGCGCACTCTCGAGATCCTCAACTGGATTCTCATCACCGTCATACTCGGCACGTTTCTCGTTCTGGCGCTGCTCTTCGTAGCGCCTGAAACATGGTTGGCGGCGGCGGCCGGCTTCTTCGGTTTCGATACACGAAGCAGCACTTTCACGTTTGTCCCATCCGGCGCTGACTTCTTTCTACTGGGCGCTTTCGCCGCGTACTCCGGTGCCGGCGGAGTATCCAACATTACGCTTTCCAACTGGGCGCGAGACAAGGGCTACGGAATGGCAAGGCACGCGGGTTACATCTCCGCCGCGGTCGGTGGCGAAAAGGTGCACCTGACGCACACGGGATTCGTGTTCACTCCCGACGCGGAATCCATGGCACGGTGGCGCGGCTGGTGGCGCATAATTCGCGCAGACCAGTGGGGCGTTTTCTTCACTGGCGCCCTGCTGGGAATGGCGCTCCCCGCGCTCCTGTATGTCACATTCGTTCCAGCGGGAAGCGACATCCGCGGGCTTGGCATCGCAGCTGCGCTCGCGAAAGGAATTGGGGGGCAGGTCGGTCCATTCGTCGGCGTTCTGGTCGCGTTCCTTGGAGCCTGGATTCTCTTCAAGACGCAACTCGACATCCTTGAAGGAATGGTCCGCTCAATCACCGATATCCTGTGGACTGGGAGCAGGCGACTTCGCTCCTGGCGAGGCGGAGATGTCAGAGCCGTTTACTACAGCGTTCTTGCCGCCGCGCTGCTCTGGGGCATTCTCGCGTTGCGGCTCCGCCCGGTTTTCATTCTGCAGCTCGGCGCGAACGTCGCGGGAATCGTCTTCATTATCGGCTCGCTGCACCTGCTGTACGTCAACACGACGCTACTTCCACAGGCGCTCCGGCCTCCGCTCTGGCGAAGGTTGGCGCTTGTTGTCATGGCGCTGTTCTACGGCGTCTTCGTGGCGATGTGGATGCGGCAGATCTGGGGACACTAGACAAGGGTTCTGCCCGCTACGAGTCCGGTGTTCGGTGTTCGGTGTTCGGTTGGCACTTCGCGGTGTTCGGTGCTCGGCTGGTACAGCGCGGTGTGCGGTCTTCGGGGGCCTGCGACTGCGCGTACTACGCGAAACCCCCCACTCGCAATCCGCAATCCGCAGCACGCAGCACGCAGCACTCAGTACTTCACCAGATAATTCTCCAGCTCCCACTGGCTTACCTGCGATATGTAGTCCCGCCACTCCATTCGCTTCGCCTCTATGAAGTTTGACGCGATGTGCTCCCCAAGGGCGGCTTTGATGACATCGTCCTTTTCTAGTTCGTCGAGCGCTTCATTCAAGTCGTGTGGTAGATCGTCGATACGTAGCCTTCGCTTTTCGCGATGCGACATCTCCCAGATGTTGGTGTTCACCGGTTCGCGGTGGTCCGCCTTCGTCTCTATTCCGTCGAGCCCGGCCGCGAGCATCACGGCGAGCGCGAGGTAAGGGTTTGCGGCTGGATCCGGCATGCGTAGCTCCACTCGCGTGCCCAATCCTCGGCGGTCCGGGATGCGAATCAATGGTGAGCGGTTGCGCATCGACCAGGCGACGTTTACCGGGGCTTCGTAACCGGGCACCAGCCGCTTGTAGGAGTTGACGAGAGGATTCGTAATCGCTGCAAATCCGCGCGCGTGACGCAACAGGCCGCCAATGTAGTGCAAAGCGATTTCGCTGAGCTCCCACTGCGCGCTCTCGTTCCAGAAAGCGTTCTCATTTCCGCGAAACAGCGATTGATGCGTGTGCATCCCGCTGCCATTCTGCCCGAAGATCGGCTTCGGCATGAACGACGCCACCAAACCGAATTGATGCGCCACGTGCTTAACAACGAGGCGAAAGGTGGCGATGTTGTCGGCGGTGCGGAGCGCATCGGCGTATCGGAAATCTATCTCGTGCTGCCCGTGAGCCACCTCGTGGTGCGCCGCTTCCACCTCGAATCCCATCTGCTCCAGCACATCGACAATTGCCCTGCGGCAATCTTCGCCCAGGTCGGCGGGTGCGAGGTCGAAGTAGCTGCCGACGTCATGTGTCACGGTTGTTGCCACGCCATCGGCGTTACTCTTGAATAGAAAGAACTCAGCTTCCATCCCCGCGTTCATGGTGAAGCCCAGATTCGCTGCGCGCGTTATCTGGTTCTTCAGGCAAAGGCGCGGATCGCCCGGGAACGGCTCACCACTTGGCAGGTTGATGTCGCAGATAAGGCGCGCCACGCGATTATCCGCGTTGCTCCACGGAAATATCTGAAATGTGGCAAGGTCCGGAGCCAGAAGCATGTCGGACTCTTCAATCCGCACGAAGCCTTCAATAGAGGATCCGTCAAACATTATGTCGCCATCGAGTGCCTTCCCGAACTGCGACGCCGGGATCTCCACGTTCTTGTTGACGCCAAGAATGTCAGTGAACTGCAGCCTCAAAAAGCGAACGTTCCCGCGCTTGGCGAGATCCAGAATGTCGCCTTTGCCGGCGCCTGCGAGGCTGTGGTGGGCGGAGCGGTCGTGAGGCACTGGAAGCAGATAATTGGTAGTCCGTGATTTGCACCGCGTACACAATGATTCGGCCAACGTAACGTCTTCAACTCGAGATAATCAACTCGTCTGTGGTCGATAGTGGCTACGCCTGCTAGCTGGTTCCTTTCCCCGGTTCGTGGTCCTGTTCCCTCAACGCTCCTGCTGTTCAGCGTGACATGAGCGGAATATGCGGAATACCGATTACGAACCAGCGATTACGGATTACCTTGTCCCAATGACTTCCCCCACCTCGCAATCGGCCGGCGTATGTCCTTCGTGCAGCCTGCCCGCCAGCGGACGATTCTGCGCCAACTGTGGGTCAACCCTTGCGGGTGCGACATGTTCGGCGTGCGACACCGCTATCACCCCCGGCGCCAAGTTCTGCCATCGCTGCGGCACTCCAGCGGGAGCGAGTCGCGCTCGAATCCGCGAAACGCGCGGCCTTACAACTGCCTTGCCGTGGGCAGTCGCGGGAATAGCGCTCGTTGCGCTGATTGCGATGCTTGCCGGGCAGCGGTTCAATGCGCGAAGTGCGACGACGCTCGATGCTCCGCTAAACGCACTGCCGCAGGCCGGTCTTGACGATCGCGGGACGCGTGCCGCACCCGACATCTCCAACATGTCGGCACGTGAACGAGCCAGCAGGCTCTTCGATCGTATCATGCGGCTTGCGGAAGAACGTGACCGCGATAGCACTCTGTTCGCCGCTGCCGGCAAGGAAGACAGCCTGCAGCTCTTCGCACAGATGGGCATTCAGGCACACATGCTCCTTGAGCCGCGCGACGCCGACGTTCGCTATGACATGGGACGCATCGCCGAGGTTGCGGGAGCTCCTCGCCTCGCCCGCATCCAAGCCGACTCGATTCTCAGTACAAGCCCAACCCACCTGCTCGGCCTGCTGCTCGCCGCCAAATCTTCGCGCGCTCTTGGCGATACCGCAGCCGCCCGATCGTTCGAGCGCCAACTCCTCACCGCTGCACCCGCCGAGCAGCGGCGCGCGCTACCGGAATATGAGAGTCACAGAAATGATATCGCGGTAGCCATCGAGCTGGCGAAAAGGAGGTGAGAATGGATTGCGCAATCCGCAGTCCGCAATCCTTTGCAAATCCACAATCCTTCTTAAACAATGCCCCTCACCATTCACGTCGCCCACAGTCCTGACTCCGATGACGCATTCATGTTCTATGCGCTCGCGAAGGGAATCATAGATACCGGCGACATACGCTACGTTCACGAGCTGCAGGACATCGAAACGCTGAATCAGCGCGCTTTGCGCGGCGAGCTCGAGGTAACGGCGGTGTCGATTCATGCCTATTCCTACCTCACAGAGCGATATGCGCTTCTTCCGCACGGAGCATCCATGGGAGATCGCTATGGTCCACGTCTCGTCGCCCGGGAGCCCATGAGCCGGGAGTCGCTTCGAGGACGCCGCATAGCAATTCCGGGATCCCTCACTACGGCCGCGCTGGTGTTGCAAATGTACCAGTCGGATTTCGTGGCTATCATAACGCCGTTCGACCAGATCGAGGACGCCGTAGAGCGCGGCCAGGTCGATGCTGGACTGCTCATTCATGAAGGTCAATTGACCTACAAGGATCGTGGACTTCACCTGATCGCGGACATGGGTGAGTGGTGGTACGAGCAGACCTCACTGCCACTTCCACTCGGCGGGAATGTGATTCGCAAAGACTTGGGATTACCA